>NZ_CP026372.1:3677500-3932500 GCF_002953135.1 Sphingobium sp. SCG-1 | reverse complement strand
CAGCAGTTTGCCGGGCATTGGTCCGGCAATATGGAGCGCTCATGCGCTCCTCTTTGACATTGTGAATGGGTTTTTTAATCGATGCCGTGGTGACATGTGCAGTTCGGTTGCCGGCCGTAAGGCCGTTCAAGCGACGCATGTGGCATTACTTTGAAATATCAGGCTGAGATTATTATCCACATCGTAAACCGTGGCGGCACTAGCCGAGTGGTAGACGCAAGGTTCGCCTTGTATCTGCCCAGTGTTGTCATTGGTGGTGTGGACTCTCAAGCGTGAGGTAAGGGCATTTGGTGAATGCCTTGGCATGCACAGGCGATGAAGGACGTGGCACGCTGCGATAAGCGTCGGGGAGCTGTGAGCAAGCTTTGATCCGACGATTTCCGAATGGGACAACCCACCTTCACCATTTAATCTCGACCCTGAGTGATCAGGAGCGGGGTTAAATGGGAAAGGTATCACTAAGCTGAATAAAATAGGCTTTGGTGAGGCGAACCCGGAGAACTGAAACATCTCAGTACCCGGAGGAAAAGACATCAACCGAGATTCCGTTAGTAGTGGCGAGCGAACGCGGACCAGGCCAGCGCCTGGGTGTTAATTAGCAGAAGCCTTTGGAAAGTGGCGCCATAGCGGGTGACAGCCCCGTATGCGAAAATGAACACTCAGGACTTGAGTAGGGCGGAGCACGTGAAACTCTGTCTGAACATGGGGGGACCACCCTCCAAGCCTAAATACTCGTGCATGACCGATAGCGAACCAGTACCGTGAGGGAAAGGTGAAAAGCACCCCGATGAGGGGAGTGAAACAGTACCTGAAACCGAATGCCTACAAGCAGTGGGAGCATCCTTGAGATGTGACCGCGTACCTCTTGCATAATGGGTCAGTGACTTAATGTATCGAGCAAGCTTAAGCCGTTAGGTGTAGGCGCAGCGAAAGCGAGTCTGAATAGGGCGATTGAGTTCGATGTATTAGACCCGAAACCCGGCGATCTAGGCATGACCAGGATGAAGGTGCAGTAACATGCACTGGAGGTCCGAACCGTTTAATGTTGAAAAATTATCGGATGAGTTGTGTTTAGGGGTGAAAGGCCAATCAAGCCGGGAAATAGCTGGTTCTCCGCGAAATCTATTGAGGTAGAGCGTCAGATGATTGCCGTTGGGGGTAGAGCACTGGATGGGCTAGGGGGTCGCGAGATCTACCAAACCTAACCAAACTCCGAATACCAACGAGTCTAGTCTGGCAGACAGACGGCGGGTGCTAAGGTCCGTCGTCAAAAGGGAAACAGCCCTAACCTACAGCTAAGGTCCCCAAATCGTATCTAAGTGGGAAAGCATGTGGGATTTCCAAAACAACCAGGAGGTTGGCTTAGAAGCAGCCATCCTTTAAAGAAAGCGTAACAGCTCACTGGTCTAAATAAGAGATCCTGCGGCGAAGATGTAACGGGGCTAAAGATACGTACCGAAGCTTAGGGTGTGATCGTTTACGATCACGCGGTAGCGGAGCGTTCCGTAGGCCGATGAAGCGATCTGGTAATGGGTCGTGGAGGTATCGGAAGTGCGAATGCTGACATGAGTAGCGATAAAGAGGGTGAGATGCCCTCTCGCCGAAATCCCAAGGGTTCCTGCTTAAAGCTAATCTGAGCAGGGTAAGCCGGCCCCTAAGACGAGCCCGAAGGGGGTAGTCGATGGGAACCACGTTAATATTCGTGGGCCTGGAGGTGTGTGACGGATGGCGTAACTTGTCTGGTCTTATCGGATTGATCCAGGCAGGGAAGTTGTCCCAGGAAATAGCCCCTCCATTATAGACCGTACCCTAAACCGACACAGGTGGGATGGTAGAGTATACCAAGGCGCTTGAGAGAAGTGTACTGAAGGAACTCGGCAAATTGCCTCCGTACCTTCGGAAGAAGGAGGCCCCATGTAAGCGCAAGCTCTCATGGGGGGCACAGGCCAGGGGGTAGCGACTGTTTAGCAAAAACACAGGACTCTGCTAAGTCGGCTTCAAGACGACGTATAGGGTCTGACGCCTGCCCGGTGCTGGAAGGTTAAGAGGAGGAGTGCAAGCTCTGAATTGAAGCCCCAGTAAACGGCGGCCGTAACTATAACGGTCCTAAGGTAGCGAAATTCCTTGTCGGGTAAGTTCCGACCTGCACGAATGGCGTAACGACTTCCCCACTGTCTCCAGTACATGCTCAGCGAAATTGAATTCTCCGTGAAGATGCGGAGTACCCGCGGTTAGACGGAAAGACCCCGTGCACCTTTACTGCAACTTCAGAGTGGCATTAGGAAAGAGCTGTGTAGCATAGGTGGGAGGCTTTGAAGCATCGTCGCCAGATGATGTGGAGCCATAGGTGAAATACCACCCTGCTGTTTTCTGATGTCTAACCTCGTACCGTTATCCGGTACAGGGACCCTCTGTGGTGGGTAGTTTGACTGGGGCGGTCGCCTCCTAAAGAGTAACGGAGGCGCGCGATGGTGGGCTCAGGACGGTTGGAAACCGTCTGTTAGAGTGCAATGGCATAAGCCCGCCTGACTGCGAGACTGACAAGTCGAGCAGAGACGAAAGTCGGTCATAGTGATCCGGTGGTCCCTCGTGGAAGGGCCATCGCTCAACGGATAAAAGGTACGCCGGGGATAACAGGCTGATGATTCCCAAGAGCTCATATCGACGGAATCGTTTGGCACCTCGATGTCGGCTCATCACATCCTGGGGCTGGAGCAGGTCCCAAGGGTTTGGCTGTTCGCCAATTAAAGTGGTACGTGAGCTGGGTTCAGAACGTCGCGAGACAGTTTGGTCCCTATCTGCCGTGGGCGTCGAAATTTGAGAGGAGTTGACCCTAGTACGAGAGGACCGGGTTGAACATACCTCTGGTGTACCTGTCATGCCGCCAGGCGTGCAGCAGGGTAGCTATGTATGGACGGGATAACCGCTGAAAGCATCTAAGCGGGAAGCCTCCCTCAAGATAAGATTTCATCGAGCCGTGGAAGACCACCACGTTGATAGGCTGGATGTGGAAGTGCGGTAACGCATGGAGCTAACCAGTCCTAATTGCTCTTTTCGCGCTTGAGAGTCCCACCATCAATGACAATGCTGGACATAACCAGTAACCCCATTGACGGTGATAAGGATGATCTTCGCAGCCCGATAAACAGGTCATAACCAATAGTGCACGGCATCGATTAAAACCCGAACAATAACGCAACCTTATGCGCCCGCTTCATTGCTTGGTGACCATAGCGTCTGTGACCCACCCGATCCCATCTCGAACTCGGCCGTGAAACCAGACCGCGCCGATGGTACTATTGCTCAAGCACTGGAAGAGTAGGTCGTCGCCAGGCATTGAAGCTGGCGCATAAGATACGCTCCCGTTCGGATATACAAAACCCATTCATGATGTTGGTGACCTCTGGTCGTGCCTCTGGCGCGGGATGGAGCAGCCCGGTAGCTCGTCAGGCTCATAACCTGAAGGTCGTAGGTTCAAATCCTACTCCCGCAACCACAGGTCGCCTACGCTCCACCACAGCCCACGTCATCAGTCAGGCAGTCTCCCGGACTGCCTCTGTGATGTCGGCTCGTCAGGCTCATAACCTGAAGGCCCCAGGTTCAAATCCTGCCCCCGATATCAACGATAACGGTGATAAGAAATCGCATACAAGCCCGGCCTTCGAAAGGGGGCGAGGCTTTCTTGTTTGAGTGGAATGTGAACATTCCTGAAAGATCACCGCGCAGAGCGATCGTCAGTTCGCCTTTTACGGGAATCAGCTCATCCCGTCCATCAGCTTGCGAACCGCCTTTACCGCCTCAGCTTCGCTTTCATCATCTGCTTATAAAGCTCCGAACTTGCCTTCCTCCTATAGGAAATGGCAACGGCTTCGGTTCTGCGATGTTCGGTACGAGCTCCACTTTTCTAAGCTCCGAGATTGTCAATCTTCTCCCTCAAGGTGGATCCCAGCAGGCTATTAAGACTGGCTAAGACAGCTTTGTCGAGATCGCGTTTGAAGCGATTGAACTCTTTTTGCCAACAGGCTAATGTATGCCCATTCCATGCGAAGCGGATCCATCTTCCGCGTAATTTTTCGCAGAAAGCTTTGGGACAGTTCTGGCTCCATCAGCTGCGTGCGCAAGCCTTTTTAGCCTTGTCACATTCACAAGCTCCTAGCGCCTAACCGGTAAGGCCCCAACCACCCGATACGTCAAGAACCTGACCTGTCACCCATCGCGCGGCGTCGCTCGACAGGAACAGCGCCGCGTCGGCTACATCTTCGACTTCTCCCATCCTTCCCATAGGCGTCTGAGAGGCCAGCAACTTGGGAAGCTCGTCATAGCGTTCGCTGGCCTCAGTGCGGGTGGGACCAGGCGCAAGCGCATTCAATCGGACGCCTTTTGATCCTAACTCGCTCGCCAACGCGCGAGTCAGTTGATTTAGCCCCCCCTTTGTCGCCGAATAGACAGAGACATGACCAGGCGGGAACTGAACGAAGCGGCCAAAGCCCGAGGAAATGTTCAGCACTGAACCGCCGGATTCTATCAGATGAGGTAGTGCGGCCTGGATAAGAATAGTCGATGACACCAGCAGTACGCTGTACATTTCCTCGATTTCAGCCGCTGTCAACGTCGCGAACGGCTTGATGTGGCTTACCAATGCGTTGTTTACCAGCACGTCCAGCCGTCCGTAGCGGTTGATCACTGTATCGATGGTCCGCCGACGGTCGTCGCCGCAGCTCACGTCCATTTGCACGAAGTCGGCTTTGCCTTCATTTTCTGCGCAGAACGTTTCCAGCGGCTCACGCCGCCGGCCAGTTACCACCACCTTGGCGCCGGCATTAACGAAAGCCTGCCCGATTCCCTTGCCGATGCCGGCGCTACCCCCGGTTATCAATATGACCTTCCCGGTAAAATCGAATGCCACAGTACCGGTCATGCTAGCTCCTCTCTAACCTTCGTCATCAGCCAACGTCGCGGTGCTGGGTGATCGAAGTGAGCGATCTTTGAGCCCATCACTTCCGAAAAATGGAAACTCCGAAAGCGTACCGTTTCCAGTCATGACATCCTGCGAACTGAAATCCGCCATAGCTTCTCAAGTCGCGGGGGTTTGGTGGCGCTGATATGTCTCTGATGAGGAAGGGCTCGCTGAGCAGCCCGGGAGGATCATATGAATTTGGCGCTATCTCTGGACCGCGTACCCGATCACATCGCCCGCGCGATAGTGGATCCCCATGCTTATGTGGAATGGGACGGGTTACACGACATGCTTGCGCACCTGCGACGGGATCATCCGTTCGCACGCGCTGACATCGAGGGTTATGACCCTTTTTGGATCGCATCGAAATACGAAGATATCCAAGAGGTGACGCGCAAGAACGACATTTTTCTGAGCGGCGTGGCGCAGCTGATGCCAACCATTGATCTCGAACTGGATCGGACCGTTGGCTTTGCCAGCGAGGCGCGAGGGCTCGTAACGATGAATGCGCCCGAACATATGAAATACCGGCGGATCGCACAGAACTGGTTCTTGCCCAAGAGTGTTCGCAGCTATGAGGATCGGTTCCGCAAGCTCGCTCGCAGCTATGTCGACCGCATGGCGGAAATGGGTGGCGAATGCGACTTCTTCAAGGAAGTGGCTGTGCGCTATCCGTTGCTGGTTATCATGTCGATCCTGGGCGTCGGTGATGAAGCCGAAGACCTTATGATGCGCTTTACGCAGAATCTCGTCAATATCGACGATCCAGACCTGACCGGGGAACCGGCGCCGAAAACTCCACAGGAGCGTGCGGCCCGCACTCGGGCCGTCGCGGAAGAAGGCTGGGCCTATTTTAATGAAATTGCCGAAGAGCGCCGCAGGAGGCCCACGGATGATGTCGCTTCGGTGATCGCCAACGCCAAGATTGACGGTGAACCGATATCTAATAATGCTGCGTTGGGCTATTACATCACAATTGCGATTGCTGGGCATGACACAACGGCGGCATCGGTGGCAGGCGCATTATGGGCACTGGCGGAGCGGCCGGAGGAACTGGCCAAGGTGAAGGCGGACATTTCGCTCGCGTCAAGTCTGGCCGAAGAGGCTGTGCGGTGGACGACCCCAATCTATCATTTCGCTCGCACTGCGGCCTGCGACACAGAATTCCGTGGCCAGCCGGTAGCTAAGGGCGACCATGTGTTCCTGAGCTTTCCTTCTGGCAATCGCGATGACCAAGCGTTCACTGATCCATTCGAGTTCAAGGCCGACCGCACTAACAACCGCCAGATCGGATTTAGCTACGGGGTGCATCAGTGCATCGGCCAGCATCTTGCGAGAATGGAAATGACAATTCTTTTTCAGGAACTCATCCCGCGCCTGCAATCGCTGGAACTGGCCGGCACTCCGAAACGCAAGATCACTAATTTCCAGGGCGGTCCCAAGTCCGTGCCAATCCGCTACAAGATTGATTGATGCGGTTGCAGATGAAATACGATGAGAAACCTGCAATCCATGGACCGTCCGCGCCCTGCAAGTGCATCTTTGGTTTCAAAGGGTGTAGATTCCATGGCTAATGGCTCGCAGGAAATTGAGGCAAATGAACAGGCGCGCCGTATCGCGCTACTAACCGGAGACCTCGACAAGCTAGATCGGTTGATCTCCGACCGGCTGCTGTTCGTTCACCCGACTGGCAATGTTGATACAAAGGCGGAATTTCTTGCCGCGTTGTCTCGCCGAAATCCTTATCTTTCGATCGACGTTATCGAACAGAATATCCTGATGCTCGATAAGACAGCCGTCGTGGCGGGCGAACTTAGCACTCTCGTTCGGCGCGACCCTCCCGAGCAGCATGTGACGCAACGCACACGCATTCTTTGTGTGTGGACGCAAGAGGACGGGGATTGGCGACTCGTCCGCTATCAGTCGGGCTGGATCGGGATGCGCTTTGGGGGATAACACCGCAGAATGATGATCCGGATGATCCGCGGCGGGCGGATTGTCAGCGTTCCTGTGCCAAATCTGGCATAGTGGCTTTTAACGGGTTGAAGTCATTCTGCTCCAACTTCTACGTTCCGCGTAAGTTCTATACGAAGTCGCTCCTGACCTGCCCGCAATGAGTGGACCGTATGGTTTGTTAGTGGATTATGCTCCCCGCCGCCATATCCGGGTGGAGGTGGAGCGAGGCGGAACCGGTGGCCGGGTATGGCGGTGAAGCCGTTTCCGGTGCCGGTGGTCGGTTTCCGAGGCTGCCGTTGTCGGAGCGTATGTTGGCTGGCGGCCCTCGTGAGATGAACAGGTCCGCCAAGGCTGCCAGCACATCCTCATACTTGAGCTGTCGCGCGACGATGGGCGCCAGGCATTCCCTGCTGGCCTCGTCAATGATGGTCAGGATGCGGAACTTGCGGCCATCATGCGTCCGACCCTCAACGAAGTCATAGGCCCACACATGTCCCGGATACTCCGGCCGCAGGCGGATGCATGATCCGTCGTTGAGCCATAAGTGCCCGCGCTTTGGCTGACGCTGCGGGACCTAGAGCCCTTCACGCCGCCAGATTCGCGCGACACGCTTACCGTCCAACCCGCATGGCACAGCAATGCCGTCACCCGGCGATAGCCGTAGCGACCATATTGCTTTGCTAATGCGATGATGTCCTCCGTGAGCGCCTCTTCGTCATCCGCCCGCGCGGCACCTTGCGCTGCGTCGATCGATGCTGACCCAGCACCCGGCAGATCCGTCGCTCGGATACCCAGACTGGAAGCTCCCGTCGCACTTGATCGATACAGCGCCGTCGTCGCGCGGGGCTCAGAAGTTTCTCAGGGCGGCCTCCTGCAGGATCAGCTTGTCCAGCGTCAGATCCGAGATCGCCCGGCGCAGCCGCTGGCTCTCCTTCTCCAGATCCTTCATCCGCCGCGCCTGATGCGTCTTCAGGCCGCCATATTCCTTGCATCAGCGATAATATGTCTGCTCGCTAACTGCGATCCGCCGACACGCTTCGGCTGTGCTCGCCCCCTGCGCCGGCACGATCTCAACTTCACGCAGCTTGCCAATGATCTCTTCCGGATTGTGCTTCTTGCTCCGCATTCAATGTCCCTTTCGTGGTCCAGACTAGCATAGTCGCTGGGCCACTCAGCGGGGGGGCAGATCAGTGGACGGTCTACTATTGAGCAAAGCGGTTTAGAAGCAGCCGATATTCGGCTTGATAGGATCGGTATAAACGAACACATTTTAAAGATGCTATACTTATCATCTTATATGCTGGGCGACCACACTGACCGGCTCTTAGCTATGGTGGGAGGACCAGGTGCCCGGATGGCAGTCCTGACGAATGCTCTCGATGCAATTCCATTGGAAGCGCAGCTAAGTTTCGCCAAGACGAATTACGATCCGCTCATATATTTTTTGCAGAACGGATTTGATCCGTCCCTCATCGACTTGAGGCGATATTTTGGTCGCCCACGCGATCTAGCGAGTCTCTTAAGGCAGTACCGCATAATCTGGGCATTGGGAGGGAACAGCTTCCTTCTCAGACGGGCTATGCGCGACAGCGGATTCGATACTATCCTTCCAGATCTGCTCGAATGCGGCATTGTCTATGCTGGCTGGAGCGCTGGTGCCTGTGTTGCAGGCGATTTCATGAGTGCTGTAGCAGTGATGGATGAACCGGACGCAACGGCTCCCGGCTATATCTCCACCGATCCAATTGAAACGGGGCTGGGCCTACTCCCGTATCAAATAATTCCCCATCATGAGTCTGATCATCCCGAAGCTTCAGCCGCAAGAGAAGCGGTAAACTGGGCAATAAAGCATGGTCTCAAATACGTGCCGCTTCGGGATGGAGAGGTGATCGTGAAAAATGGCGGCTATGTAGAGGTCTTGCCCAAGTTGCGATGACCGCTTTCTGTGACATATTATCAGCAGTTAAATCTCCGCAAATGGTCGATTTTGTCTTCTACTTCGCCGCGGCAATTGTCGCCTGACGAGCGATCAGTTGCCAGCCTGCGCTCCGCTTTGCCCAGATATCTGTAAATGGTCGTGTGACCTGCTTGCCGGCGCCAGGACCCTTTAACGGGATCATCGTGTCATATCCCATAATCACCGTCACTTCCGGCTTCTCGCCAACAAAGGTGACGTGCTTTTGGAAGTCGCGATAATCGAGAAAGTCTTGTTCCATGACGCCGATCACATCCTCCCGCCCGATCACCGTGTTGTTTGGAGAGTTGACGACGAAATCTTCGGCCCAGACGGTTCTTACTCCTGCAGCGTCATGAGCCATCATGGCCTTTCCTAGCCGTCCGTAAGCCACACCGATCTCCGGAGGCATTCGAACTCCTGGGGCAGGCTGCGCGAGCGCGGGCACGGTGACGAGGAGCGCTCCAAGCAGTGCGATCTTTCTGAACATACAAGGCCTTCCCGATTCAACAGCGGACGGGATAATGCGGCGAATTGTTGCCGCGGGCAACGGCGGGCTCTGGGGCCCTCTGTACCGCAATCAGCAACAACGATGCGCGATGCCAATGGTTATCCATTGACCATCACTGAAAATCCTCAAGATCCGGGAAGATAGAGTTGGGCTCACCCTTGAAGTTGACGATTGTCTGCAGTGCGGGCCATGGACTTTCCATGGACAATTTCACCCACAGCCTTGCCGGATGGGCACTGGGCCAGACCGGCCTCAAAACGAAGTCCCGCAAGGGACTCGCAGCGCTGATTCTGGGCGCCAACCTGCCCGATATCGACGTGTTCTTTGGCTGGGTGCCCTGGCTGCCGCTAGCGACGCATCGTGGGTTTACCCATGGTCTGCTGGGCGGGATAGTAATCCTGCCGGCCATGCTCGCGGCGCTGCTCTGGCTTCTCGATCGTTGGCAATGCTCCCGAGGCGAGAAGTTCGCAAGCAGCCTGCCCATGAATGGGCCGTGGCTTTTTCTACTGTCTTACCTGGGGGCACTGACTCACCCGCTTCTCGATCTTCAGACCACCTATGCGGTCCAGCTGTTGTCGCCATTCAGCACGCGCTGGTTCCACACTGACACGCTTTTCATCATAGACGCGATGCTCTGGATGGTGCTGCCGCTGGGAATCTGGCTTTCGCGCCGCCGCGAGCGGCAGGGGCTCCCGTGGCGGTGGCCTGCCATTTCGAGTCTGATCGTGGCTTGCTCTTACGTCCTGCTCAACGGCGGCATCACGCTCATGGCGCGCCGCGCGCTGACGTCCGAGTTGGGGTGGACGCCGCAGGTCATCTACGCCGGCGCAGAACCGGTGTTGTTCTGGACACGGAACCTTGTTTGGCGCGACGCCGACAGAGTGGGGCAGGCGCAGTACGATCCTCTCCGCAGCCTCACGCATATCACTGACATCCAGCCGATGATCCCTGACGGAATGCGCGATCCGCTGGTGGGCCGGGCCATTGCGGTGACCCCCGGCCTCAAGCCTTTCTTCAACTGGTCAACCATTCCAATGGCGTTCGTCCGCAGGGGGCGATGCGAGGCGCAGGTGGAATTCATGGACGCGCGCTTCATGCCCGTAATCGGCGATCGAAGCGTAACGCCAAGGGCCAGGCCATTTGGCAATCCGCCGATCGTGTTGCCTGTAAAGGGGCGTGGCTGCCCCTGAACCTCAGGTGCCGCAGCTGTGCGCCGCCGAGAGTATGGCGCGGATCGCACTATCCGCCATCGTTTTGGCTTCTGCAGGTGCCTTAGCAAGATATTTGGCATAGTAGCCGGCCAGTTCAGTGCGTACCCCGTCTATCTCCGCTGCGGTAATCCCGCGCGGCCGGTCGGAACCTTCGGCCGGCGTTTTCAGTGACTGTCCGAGGCGAGCGGCATCAAGGGTGACGCCGTAGGCTCGATAGGCGGAGAAACGGATCGTGCCGTCGCAGGCCGGCCAGCTGTCGAGGATCTTCCTGTCGAGCTGAAATAGCGCAGGGGTTGGGGGCAGGGTGTGCGCGCAATCCGTGCGAAAACCGAAATTGTCCATGGTGGAGCCGAAGACGGCGCCGGTCGCATTCAGCAGATCGGGGTGCTTGACGATCGCGGAGCAGGGCAAGCCACGCAGCATGACGCCGGCCTCCGTCTCTTCGGGCAGATAGGGACCAAGGACATTGAGGAAGGCGGCAAGATGGCGGTCGGACCGGAAAATGTCGTCGATATGGTTGACGGCCGGAGAGTCTCCGCCGGGACGTGATAGGATCGACCAGCCGAACGACTGGCCCTCGTCTGTTTGCAGGGCGGTCAGATAAGGCAATAGCAAGGCGGCGATCCGCTTCCGGCTTGTTGCCCGCTCCGGTGCCGACCATGACGCGTCGACCGGTTCGGCAGCCCAGAGCGCAATGGCTTCGAGCACCGGGGCCAAGCCCGGTCCGTTACGGCGAAGGACAGGGAGCGCCTTATCCGGCTCCCGCGTCAGTATCGCTGTCGCAAGCTCGAAATTGCGGCGCGTGTAGAGAGGCGCGAGGCATTTCCCAATAGGCAGGGAACCGGCCGCCCCTTCGCACGACCGCATGTCCGTGAGGGCCTGGCGCTGCGCCGCCAGTTCATTTGAAGGGCCGCTGCCAAAAGCGCTCGCCCGGGCAAGGGCAAAGAGCCTCGCCATTTCGCGATCTGCCGATGACAGCGCGGGGTCTGCGCAGACCGCTTTCTCCACCGCCGTGCGCGCCGATACGCAGGAAAAGCTGGGACCGGACCCCTCGGCTGCCGCAGTGCGGCCGGGGTTAGGGTTGGTCGCCGCGGTCAGCAGGAGCGCGCCGGTGACGATCAGAAGGATATGTTTCATTCACCGACCCTTACTAGTTCGATATCTGGATTCGACAGATCTTGCCCCGCTGCGACGATACGCTGTTTGAGGACAGCACCGTCAGTGAAGCCGCAGCTCGAGGCCGACTGCGGATCGCGCGCGATGAAGCCGTCGCTGGCTTCGACCGCTGCAGCGGTCTCCGCATCGCAGGCAAGGATAGTGATGGCAGGATGCTGCCTGCGCATGTCGAGCAGCATATAGGTCGCCTTCATGGCGCGCTCGGGTGTCTTGGGATCGGTTTGCTGCAGTTGGAGGATGAACCTGTCTCGTCCCGCTTGCGCCAGCGGAACGGCCAGTACGCGCCAGGGGTGTTCCGGGCCTGTCACCAGGAGGCTGCCATCGTGCTGGGTGCTGATGGGCAAAATATCGCCGCCTGTTTCGCTCGATCCCGCTTCTACCAAGCGATAGGCTCCGTCTTTTAGGGATTTGGCAGCATCGGCGGCGGTGAAAAGTACCGGCCCGGTCCAGCAGCCTGTCAGTGTCAGGAACAGGATCAGCAGAAGGAGCGCGCGTGACATAATCGCACCTTAGTGAATGACCGCCTTCGGATGAAGCGGCCGCTTGCACGGCGACGAACGAGGGACCGTTTTTGGGAGTGAAAAGGGAGTGTGGCAATGACAAGAATGAGTCATCTGAGATAGGGACAGGAGCTGACGCCTCATTCAGCCAAGCGCCACCGGCGGATCCTCAACGGAATCAGCTAAGCTAGGACAGGAGTGGTTGTCCAAAGAAGCGAGGCATGTTTCGATGAGCCGTCTCGCGTCAGAAGATCAACTAGTTGCCTATCAGCAAGAATTCTTATTAGTTCCTTCTCACTTGGTGACAAACCACCTGGCAATCTCGAACTGTCTAATGCGCGGAGGTTGGCCCGCGGGTCGCTTGCCGCAACGTGCTCAAGCAATTCTGGACAGGCCATATCCACTCGGTCAGGACTGGGCATTTGCCCGTCGGCGCGTGCTGTAGTTCCGCCTGCGGTGACGATCGCTAACGCGGGCTTGGGCCTTACGCCGAAGCGCCTTGAAGGTTTCCGCCCGACGCTATGCGAGCACCGGATTGGTTGCTTCAATCGCCTCGCGCTCGGCTTCCGGGCCGAGCAATACTGGCATGGCCTAGCTTCGCTTTGCAGAAGGTCCAGCAGCTCGTGTAAAGGCAGATCGTCAGGATTTTGAATCACAATGAATTATCGCCACTCCTTTCATGCCGGCAATAGCGCCGATGTCGTGAAGCACAGCCTGCTTATCGCCTTGGTGCGAGCCTTGCAGCATAAGCAGGGCGCGCTGACTCTGATCGACACCCACGCCGGCTGCGGGCTGTACGACCTTGGCGGTGACGAAGCTCAACGCACCGGCGAGGCCACGAAGGGCGTGCTGCAGGCCTTCGCCGACACGAACCCCTTGCTAGATGATTACCGCGCCGCCGTGCAGGCAGTGAATGTGGGGGGCGAACCACAGCTTTACCCCGGCTCGCCGCAGATTTTAGCGCAGCTTTTGCGCCCGCAGGATTTCCTGATCCTCAACGAAAAGCATCCCGAAGACGCTTCCGCCCTGCGCGGCGTGATGCGGGGCACCAGCGCGGCCGTGCATGAACGCGACGCTTACGAACTTTGGCTGGCTATGTTGCCGCCCCGCACTGCGCGCGGCGTGGTGGTTGTCGATCCGCCCTACGAGCAGCTGGACGAACGCGCGCGCATCACCTCCACTCTCGCTGCCGCTTGCCGCAAATGGGCGCATGGCGTGACGGTGATCTGGTTTCCGCTAAAAGACCGCGCCACGCATCGGCGGTGGAAGGAACAGTTACGCAAGCTCGGTATCCCGAAATTGCTGCGGGTGGAGCATTGGTTATACGATAGCGAGCAACCCGGCATCTACAACGGCGCGGGCCTCTATATCGTCAATCCGCCCTACGCTTTCACGCAGACACTGCCGCCGCTGTTGGAAGCTTTGCGCGCGGCGCTAGCGCCCGAAGGGCATAAGGGCGAGATTATATCCGATTGGTTGACCCAGACGAACGAGGGGGTCGAGAAAGCCGTTCGGCACCAATGAAAGGTGGAATGCCGCTGCTGGCATGTTAAGGGCATCCCATGCTTCATACGAATGGCCGTGGCGGCACTGTCGAAATCGACGGTTTCAAATATGACTGGGAACTCCAGAGCGAGCCCCAGCTGTCCTCATCCGATGGCTGGAAGGGCATGACCGTCTCCTTGCGCCAGAGAGATATGCCTCGCGAAGCCGTGCTGGAATTTCCGACGCCTAAGCGCCTGTTGAAAGGATTGCCGAAAGGACGTTCCCACATCAACGACGCGATTGCCGCGCGAGGCGTGCGGGCGGCATTGTCAGCAGGATGGGATCCAGCATCGCGGGGCAAGCCGACGATATTCATGGTCGACGCCAACGGTGACTAGAGGATCGGAAATCCTACGCATCTACCATCACGAGCGATGTCCGGCGCGCCGCGAAATAACATTCCGTCGCGGCGATGCATGTCTTGGATAGCGCTTGTCGAATAGGTTGCTCGCATTCACCGCGACATTGACCCCGCAGGGAAGGTGCTGTTGCCTCAGGCATGAAACCGCCAGCGGATGGCTCAGACGCCGATGCCTGCTGCCAAGCGCAGTTATCCGTCATCAGATGAGGCTCGATCTGGCATGGGATAAGGGCGATCCGGCGGATGAAGTCAGTTCCTGTCAAAAGCGAACGCTTGCTTCGGCTTAATGAATGACCGGGGTGTGGGCGACATCAGCCAGAAAAAAGCGGGCCGGCCGCACCTGGTGAGCGAAAATCTGGCTCTGAGTGACCGAAATGGGTCGACACCGGTTGACGGCAGATGGGACGAAGCCGTCATTCTCGGGCACGGCGGTGAAGGACGGCTTCTCCGGGATAAGCGGAAAGATTAGGGTTGCCAGTGTCTCGCTCCCGAATGAGAAGGTAGGCAGTCAGTCGACTGTCCCCTTTGCATAGCAGATAGGCAAAAACAGACTCGAACGAGCGTTCTCTTCTATTGTAGCTATAGCTGGCCATTCTGCCGTGCAGCGGTTCAGTTGCTGTCCGGAAGTACGATGTTCCTATTCCAAATACGCGGTCCGCAACGCCGCAATATCTATCCTGGTCAGGCCAATTTCCTGCTCCAGATAGGCGTCGACGGAGCCCCAACGATCTTCAATTTCATCGAAGGCATAGCTCAGGAACGCGGTGCCGTCGGGATCCTTCAAGGGCTGGGGCTTCGCAGCGGCCGGGTTCTGCTGATACTTAGCGAAGAACATTGCGGTAGGATTGTTCGCCTGCGCTACGGTGTCGATCTTTGGCATCTCCCATGCCGGCTGCCGGTAGGTGGTAGAGAGATGATAGTCGGCCACGATGGTGTCGCGCGGCACGCCCAGAGCAGACAGGATTATGGCGGTGGCGAAACCGGTGCGATCCTGTCCTGCCGAGCAGTTGTAGGCAACCGGCCCCTTCTTGGCGAGCATGTCCTGGAAAATCAGGCGCAACTGCGGGGCCAGCATCGTTGGCATGACGCGATAGACGCCTTCGCCAATTTTCGGCATGCCCCCGCCCGAGAGCGCCGCCATTGGATAGCCGACGGCCTGGTAAGGAACGCCGTCGATGCGAGTGGGCGCGATGACCCGTTCCTCGCTTGACCGCAGATCGACGAGATTTGCTAATTTAAGCGACTGGATCTGCTTCACATCCGTTTCGGTGAGCAGCGGCTGGCCGCCGGAGCGGTAAAGGAGGCCCCAACGCACGTGCTTGCCGCCTGCGGCTTGATAGCCACCTACATCCCGGAAATTCGATCCCTGCTGGAGCGGGAGGAGTCGCTCCGCAACGCGTACTGTTTCCCCTGATTTCCGATCTTTCAACAGGAAATAGACCCGCTCGCCGGCGGGTACTTTAACCGTTTCCGTGCCGTCGCGATCATCCTTCGACACCAGCTTCGCCTTGTCCACCGTTGCCGACGGATCGGGGGAAAGGAAAAGATCAATGGGGCTGTCGTCGGTCCAGGTGACCGTCAGCGCATCGCTCGCCGTGCGCGTTACCAATGGCCCTTCGACGGAGGCCGCGTGGGCGGCGCCGGATAGTAACAGGGTTACGATCGGGATCAGGATTGAGCGGGTCATGTGCAGTTTCCTATATTGTCAAGGCGGAGGCGGGGGCGTTATGTCTCATGCTGGAAGAAGGAGGAAAGGCGCGGTCTGCAGCCGCTCCCTCGTCCGTCTAGAAACGCATGTTCAACTCGCCACCGAAGGTGCGAGGTTCGTTGAAGAAGCCGCTCAGACCAGATGTCGGGCTGAGCGTCTTGTAAAACAAATGCTGTTCGTTGAAGAGGTTGCGGGTCCACAGGGCGAAGCTGATCTTGGCCTCCGAGTTGCCCATGTCCACGTCTGCGATGGCGAGGCGACCATTTACGATAAACGCTTTATCAGTTCGCGGCTGATAGACGTTCGCCGCGGAGCCAGGTCCGACATAGACCGGGTCCGTAGCGTTGGAATAATAGCCACCGTCGTAATTTCCATCGAGATGTGCCCGAATGGTAAAGCCATTGAGCGGTAACTCATAGTCGATCGCGCCGCTTGCCGAATGCTCAGGCGTGTAGGTCTGGTAGATCGGCACCGCCAAGGTGCTGATAACGCCGGCGGCATTTGGATATGGGTTTACCGCCGCGGGGATACGGACGTACTGATATGCATAGGAGGCGGAAAGCGTCAGGCCCTCTAGTGGGTTGACGGTCAGTTCCGCTTCCACGCCGCGCAGCTTCCCCTTGCCCGGCGCGTTCACTGTCGACAATGTCGTGCGGGTCTGGCGTACACCTCCGGTTTCGAATGGGCGGCTGAAATCGACCTGGATATTTTTGTAGTCGCCGGCATAGGCGGCAATATTGAAGCGCGCGTGGTTGTCGAAAAATTCGGTTTTGGCTCCGATTTCAAAGATCGACACTGACTCCGGATCGAACGGATCATATTCTTGGCTGCGGGAATTTGCGCCGCCTGACTTATATCCGGTGGACCATTTGCCATAGACATGGATGTCACGGCTGAGATCGACCGCCATGTTGACCATCGGGTCGACCCTCGTCCAGCTGGCATCCAGCGCGATCTCACCCGGTACGCCGCTGCGGGGGACCGGCAGCAACCCGTTTACGATCTCCAGCGCGCCATGCTTGCTGTCCTTGGTCCAACGCAAACCGCCGGTCAGGTGCAAAGCGTCGTTCCAGATGTCCGGCGTCCACGTGGCTTGACCGAAGGCGCCGATACTCTTGGTAGTCACATGACTGGCGCGGTCGATCCGTTGCGTCGCCGGGTCAATCAGCGCGGTTGTATAGGTCGATCCAGCCACGTTGGTGAAGGTGTTCGTGTTGAAAGCCTGCGCATTGTCAGACACATGTTCGCGATAGTAGAGCGCACCGGCGACGAACTTCACACGGCCGATATCGCCGATCGCCTGAACTTCCTGGCTCCACTGGTGCTGGTCGAGCTGGGCGAGGCTGTCGCGGGCGAACTGGAAGTTGGTGAAGCCGATCACCGGGTTGAACGTTGCTGCGGGTATCGACATCGAGTTTGCCGCCGATCCATTGTCAAACTGGCTTTGGCTAAGCTCTCGGTATGCGCTGATCGACTTCAGCGTGATCTGCGACGCCGCCTGCCATTCCAATGTCAGGCGATGGCCATGAACTTTGCCCACGCTTGGCCGCTGCGGCACGCCGACATTGGCAGTACGCACGCGGTCGGGTTGGACCGTGGCGGCGGCGGCGAGCCTGTTCGTGCCCGGAGCGATCAGGTTCAGATATTGCGAGGTTGATTCGTCTTTGGAGATATCGAAGCTGTAATCCACGTTGAAGTTGGACGTTGGGGTCCACAGCGCTTCGACGTGCAGGCCGCGCTTGTCATACTGGTTGAAGCCCTCAGAGCCCGCGAGCGGGTTCTTCACCAGCGGGTCACGACGAGCGATCACGCCGTCGAGCTTCAACGCAATGTTGTTGAAGGAGGGCAGGTCGACATGGACTTCGCCCTTGTAGCTGCCGAAATTTCCCAGGCCGCCGGTGCCGTTGAAATGGAATTCACCCGACGGCTTCTTCGTCACAATATTGACAGCGCCGCCTTCGGTATTTCGGCCGAACAATGTTCCTTGAGGACCTTTTAAGACCTCAATATTCTGAATGTCGAAAAGGGCCGTGCCCAATCCTTGGGCGCGGCCCAGATAAACGCCGTCGATGTACACGCCAACACCCTGGTCGCGTGCAGGCTGGTTACCGTCAGACAGTACACCGATGCCGCGGATGTTCACGATCAGCGCCGAATTGCGCGAATAGAAGGGGGCGATCTTGAGCGAGGGAATTGCGCCGTCGCCTAGGTCGAGCAGCGATGTGACATGGCGATTGACCAGGTCTTCGCTGCGCATCACGGAGATGGATATCGGCGTTTGCTGGAGATTTTCCGGGCGCTTCTCCGCAGTGACGATGATCTCGTCGAGACCGGCACCCTCGACGGGAGAATCAGCTGCAGCAGGATCCGCAGCGAATGCAGGTATAGTGCTCAAGGCAGCGAATAGGAGGCTGGAGGCCGTAACGGCCATCCGGCTGCGCGTGCTAATCATGATTTCCCCTTTTGGATCAAACGTGCCTTTCAGGCCGCCTTGCCGCGCAGTTAGAAGACGATTGTTTCGTCTGAGGGACCGATCGGTTACCGACCAGCGGCACTTTAGCGTCTTATTCAATAATGGACGGCCCCAGCACCCATGGCAGGCTAATCTTCGATCGTCGGATGCCGATCCTAGCAATAATCTGTGGCTGCACCCGATAAACGCGGGAGTCTGTTGCGAATCGGACTTGCAAGGTTCGGAGTGGCTAAGGAATCATGCCACGCGCCCATTCTACGATGCGGCCTATCAGGCGTGCCCACTAGGAATGGCACCATCTATAGTTTGGCGCATTGCTGCCCTGCAGATATATCTCGGGCGAACACCGGTCTTAGAAGGAGCCGCCATTCCCGCCCCTGCTGGAGAATAGCGTATGTTGGTCGTCCGCTGCCGGATACTAGGTGGACTTGTCTGCCGTCCGCTACATAGTGAAGGACGTCGTAGGTGATTGATCTCAGTCGACGCTCCTATCGAACTACCTATCTTTTTGTGGCCTGTGGGTGAATGCCTCTTTGAATCAAGGGTGCCATCCGACTTTGCGCTGGCGTGGGATAAGGGTTTGTAATTCAGGACTCCCGGGATCTTTAGAAATGCGGTACAAAACTTCACTAAGCAAAAGCATTTTAGCGTACCGGAGCGCAGTTCGGTGGATGCGCTGGATGACATTCTTACGTCGCTTCGCCTAAATGGCGGGGTCGTGTTCGATGCGAGAACGCGCGGTGACTGGTGCCTTCTGTCGCAGTTTCAGCCCGGACATTGCGCCCCATATTTCCCCGTTCCCGAGCGAATAATTTCCTATCACTTCGTACGTAAGGGCCGCGTATTTGCGTCAATTCCCGGAGGAGCCACCGCTGAAGTCAGCGAAGGATCTTTGGTCTTGTTTCCACGCAACGACCCGCATCATCTTTTCACCAAGGCAGGTCTGGAGCCGGCGGATATTGCCGCCTATGTGAGTCGTGGCGCCGGCGGCGCTGTTAACAGTATCAACATGGATTTCGGCGGCGAGGAAGCCCACTGCTATTGTGGCTGGCTCGGCGTACTGAGCGGATCTCACCCGCTCCTCGATGCTTTGCCGGCAATGCTGCTTGTCGACCGAGATTCTCATGCGGCGGACTGGGTATCCAGCTCGCTGCACGTTGCGTCCGGGGAATGGCATGCCAGCCCTACCATGGTCGCGAAAATCTCGGAACTGCTGTTTGTCCAAGCCGTACGGCGTTATGTCGACGACCTTGGCGAAGATAAGAGCGGCTGGTTAACGGCTATTAAGGACCCGGCGGTCGCCCGGGCGCTTTCGGTTATACATGCGCGCTATGCCCATGATCTCGACGTCGAGACACTGGCGCGTGAAGCGGGCGTATCGCGAACAGTTCTGGGCGAACGTTTCGCAGAGCTGATCGGCGAGCCACCCATGCGCTACTGTGCACGCTGGCGCATGCGGGTGGCAGCCACTCGCCTGATGGATGGAAACGATACGACCGCGACCATCGCCTATAGCGTAGGTTTCGGTTCGGAGGCCGCGTTCAACCGCGCCTTCAAGCGCGAATATGGCGAACCGCCTGCGGCGTGGAAACGGCGCACCGATGAACAGGCGAGGGTGGCGCACGACATACAAGTCGCCGCCTGAAATCCCGGATGACGGCGTTTCGGTCAATCTTCCCGGTTGTCGAGCCATATCTTGGCGCACGCTGCGCGCCTAACAGGCTACGCAGTCAAGTGGAGCAGGACGATGACAGTTTCAACGATCAATCCGAACAAGGCCTTATGGGAGAAAGGCGACTTTACACGCCTTGCCGAAACCATGCGCGAGAGCGGGGAAGAGCTTATCAACGATCTTGACATTGTCCCCGGCATAAACGTCCTCGACCTGGGGTGCGGGGATGGCACGACTGCCGTTCCGGCCGCCCGTTTGGGCACCAACGTGCTCGGTGTGGATATCGCCTC
Organism: Sphingobium sp. SCG-1; assembly: GCF_002953135.1. NCBI lineage: Bacteria > Pseudomonadati > Pseudomonadota > Alphaproteobacteria > Sphingomonadales > Sphingobiaceae > Sphingobium > Sphingobium sp. SCG-1. The sequence continues at coordinate 3,912,186 of NZ_CP026372.1, read as the reverse complement.
GAACTTAGTCGCGGCGGGCAACGCGCGTGCTCGAACGGCAGGACTTACAAATCTTCGTTTCCAGGAAGGCGACGCTTCGTCGCTGGATGACATTGCTGATCATAGTTTTGATCTGATCGTCAGCATGTTCGGTGCGATGTTTGCGCCGCGTCCTTTCGATACGGCGCGCGAGATGGTGAGGGTTACGCGCTCTGGCGGCCGCATCGTCATGGGCAATTGGATTCCCGGCGATCCCACGCTGATCGCTCGCATTCTCCAGATTTGCGGCGCCTACACGCCTCCTCCTCCGGAAGGTTTCGTCAGCCCGGTCACCTGGGGTGTGGAAGATATTGTCCGCGAACGTTTTGGGGAGGCCGGGATTTGCAATGACAGGATCATGTGCACGCGCGGGAGTTACACGTTCCGCTATCCCGGCTCACCCTCTGCATTTCTGGCACTCTTCCGGAATTATTATGGGCCGACCATCAACGCCTTCGATGCGGCCGAACGCGATGGCAAGCGAACGGAACTTCAGGCCGAACTGGGACGGCTCTTCGAAATCGAAAATCGTGGCGGAGCTTTCCGGACCGAAATTCCGGCGACCTACCTGAAGGTAGTGGTCCAGAAATGATCGCTCCCTGCTCTTACGAAGGCCTGAGCCCGAACATCCGTAGCAATCATGCCAGGCAGCTTAAACACCTGATGCAGTTGCTCGGTCTCCGCTTCGTCGGCCGATCGGCTGACCGGAGCTTTTCAGAAGGAATCTATTATGTTGCAAGACCGATATGGCAACACCGTCTCGACATCCTCCAACGCGGCACTCGCGCATTACGATGAGGCCTTGTTGCTGATGCGCCTTTACAAAGGCGATCCGATTACTGCACTCGACAATGCTATAACCCATGATCCCGGCTTCACCGCCGCCTGGGCAGCGCGCGCAGCCATTTTGATCTTGCAGGCCGATCGTGCCTACTTGCCGGAAGCGGAGCGCTCGATAGCTGAAGGCCTGGCGAGAGGCGGCACTGAGCAGGAGCGTGCACAGCTCGCCGCGTGCAGGGATTGGGCTTCGGGACGGACCGTGAAGGGCGTGGAAGCGTTTACGGCGATCGCTCGGCAAAACCCGCGCGATCTCATCTCACTGCAAAGCTCTCATGTCGGCAATTTCTACCTAGGCAACTCGACCGGACTGCGGGACGAGCCATTGCGCGCTCTGAAGGCGATCCATCACCAGGACGAGGGTTATCATGCCGTCGCAGGCATGGCTGCCTTTGGGCTTGAAGAATGCGGCGACTATGATCGCGCTCTGGAACTTGGCGAGGAAGCGGCTAGTCTTGAGGATCGCGACGCCTGGGCCGTTCATGCCGTTGCTCATGTGCATGAAATGCGCGGCGACACCGATCGTGGCATCGTGTGGTTGCGCCGGAACAGGAAGGCGCTGGCCCCAGGCAACGGCTTTTCTTACCACAATTGGTGGCATCTTGCCTTATTCCACCTCGATCAGGACGATCATGCCGCCGCCTTGTCACTGTATGACAGCCACATCCGACCTGACACGAAAGCGAATGTCGTGTTGGAATGGATCGATGCGTCCGCCTTGCTTTGGCGCCTGCACCTCGATGATGTGGATACGGGCGACCGGTTCGGTCAACTCGCCGACTGCTGGGTGCGGGCGATAGACGACCGGCACTACGCGTTCAACGACGTGCATGCGATCGTGGCATTTTTAGGTGCAGGGCAATGGGAGCGAGTCGATCGCTGCCTGGCATCGTTGCGAGTAGCTGCGCAGGTGGATGACGACAACGGTCACGTGGCACGCACTGTCGGGTTGCCATTGGCCGAAGCCTTCTTAGCCTATGAGCAGGGCCGATATGCCGATGCCACTCGGGACATTTTGGCGGTTCGCCCATTTGTGCATGGATTTGGCGGCTCGCACGCACAGCGCGACATTTTATCGCTCACCGCGTTGCATGCGGCGCGCAAAGGCAATTTACGTGCGGAGGAGGTCGCCTTGGCAACCGAACGCCATCATCAGAAACCCAATAGTCCTTGGGCAAAACGGTTGGCAGCAAAAGCCGACGTTATGTGATGGCCGGTTGGAGATGAAATGACCCGAGCGACAGACGCTGCCAGAACCGGACGGTCTGCAGCTAGACAATCAAAATCATGGTCTGAATGTCGTGGAAGGGTCGATTTCACCAAACCGACGCGCTGCAAGCTTCGATATTTTGCTTGTAATTACGAATCCGTGGCGGAAGGATGAATCTCAACAGGCCGGGCGCGGACCTCCCTTAAGCTGCCTCACGATGCGATAATTGTAAGTCTTGAAGTGAATATCAGGCGCATTCTAGCGATCGGCGTGCCCCACTAGAATGCGCCTGAGTTTATCAGTATGCGGCTGACAGCGTCAGGAACCATTGGCGTGGCGCGATAGGATAGGCAGAGTAGCTGTTGGTCGCCGATCCGATCGAAAGCGTCGAGACACCCTTTTGTCGGTCGGGTTCGTCACGTTGACCGCTAGTTCACCTTGCGCAAAGGCAGGACGCCGTCCGGCACGCGTCCGGCACCCGCAGCGAGGTCAGGAAATTGGACTTCACGCTGGCATCGTTGGTGAAGCTGCTGAATCGACGGCGGACATAGTCACCAATTAGCTGAAGCTCAAACGGGTCGGCTGACAAGGTGGCGACCGTCTTGTTCATCCATTTGGGCGTGCTCGGCAATTGCTTGCCGCAAGTGGGCACGATACCACCCACAACGAGGAAACCCCCAATGCAGGTGTCGCTTGCTGCGCCGATACCAAGGGCCGTGGACGTGTAGTCATTCTGATATTCTGAGAGGTTTTAAGAGATCGCATTATAGAGCGAGAAGGTCTGCCCCACGCGAAGAGTGAATGCCGCATCGACGCCATCGGTCTTGACATCGCCGACGTTGACGAGGGTTGAGGTGCCTCCGGTTATACCGCTACACGTGATCGTCGTTGTTCCTTTTGACACCCTCAGCATTCCAAGAAAAAGGCCGGCGCAATGCACCGGCCTTCATAAAGTATTGGGTAAGAAAAGTTAGAACTTCGCGCGGAACCCGGCGTAGAACGAACGGCCCTTGTTTTCATAAAGGCCGGTATTACCCACGTTATCTGAGCCTGCACCGATGCCTGTCGATCCGAATGGAGCGAAGCGGTTCGTCAGGTTGTCGATGCCGCCATACAGCGCGAACTGATCGTTGACGGCCACTTCGCCGCGGATGTCGTGGTAGAAGACATTGCCGTAGAAGCGGGGATCGGAATAATCCGGATTCTGGGGCGCTTCCCCGTTCACCGAATAGGTGTTTTCCGCATCACCGAACACCTGCTTGCCGACCCAGCGGACCTGATAGCCAAGCGTGAACTTGTCGAAGGTCGCATCCACATTCGCCGTCAGACGATCCTTGGGCGTGCCGACTTCGCTCAGGATACGATCCGCAAAGCTTGGATCGTTGGGGTCGAGGAAGTCGTTGCGCTCCAGCACGCGCGTGTAATTCGCCCGGAAGCTTCCCGAGAACGAACCGAAGTCGTGCCGGTACGCCAGTTCCGCGTCGATGCCGCGCGCCTTCAACTTCGCGAAGTTGAAGGTTGCCGCCAGCAATGATCCTTCGAGCACCTGGAACGGTATTTCACCGCGCGGTCCGCCATTGGCGCCCGCACGCGTGAAGAGACTGCAAAACGCGTTGTCGAGTGTTGCAGAGTCATAGCAGCTATTGAGGATGGTCTGCTCGTCGATCGCGGAGATCACCTTGTTCACGGTGATGTCGTAATAATCGACGGTCAGCGAGAGGCCCGGCACGGCACGCGGCGTGAATACCGCACCTATCGTGTAGTTGTCCGACGTTTCCTCGGTCAGGTTCGGATTGCCGCCCGACAGCACTTCCAGCGACTGCGTGTATACAAAATCATATCCGGCAGGCGCGCCAGCCGCGGCGCAATTTGCAGCGCGATTGGAGGAACCGGCGTTGATGTTGCGCGCCGAGCAGGGATCATTAGGTGCGGGCGCGAAGTTCTGCCCCTGCGCGGAATACAGCTCCGTCAGGTTGGGCGCACGGATCGCCCGCGTGTAGCTGCCACGGAAGCGGATGTCGTCGATCGGACGCCAACTAAGCTCACCACCGTAGGAATAGACCGTCCCGGTCGCACCCTTATAGTCCGAGATACGGCCCGAACCGGAAAGCGTCAGTTCCCGGAAGAACGGCGTGTCCTTCAGGATCGGAACGCGCACTTCGCCAAACACTTCCTTCACTTCGAACGACGGCGCGCTGAAGGACGGAATGGCGTTGTAGAAGGCGTATCCCTGCTGGGTGAGATCGTCGAGTTCATACTTCAAAGTCTCGCGCCGATATTCACCGCCGACCGAGAAGCCGATCGGTCCGCCCGGCAGCTCGAACAACTGGCTAAGATCGCCCGCGACGAAGCCGCTCGCCACGAACTGCGTGATCTTGCCGCTGGCGCGGGAGTCCACCGTAACATAATCGCGCGCGGCCTGGCTGACGGAGCCTTCGCCGAACGGGTTGATCGGCTGGCAAGCGGCTATGTCCGCCGCAAGCCGGACGGGATCCACCGCATTGCCATCGGCATCCTGCACATAGGCGACGGCGGCAGACGGATCGACCTGCGAGCGGCAGACGATCTGGCCAGCGGCGTTACGGGTGGTGTCGATGCCCAGCAAATAACGCTGCACGTTGACGTTCGAGATGATCTTGTTCTTCTCGCGGTGCACGCCGTAGTTTGCCGAAACTTCGTAGTTCCAGTCGTCGTTGAAGTCGCCACGCACGCCGACTACGCCACGGAACGTCTCACGCGTGATCCGCTCGTCGCGAATCCCAAGGTCGAGCCAGTTGCGGCGCAAGTTGAAGCGGAAGGTGCCATTTGCAATGGCCGCGCGCTGTGCCGCAAGCTGCGCCTCGGGCGTTGGACCATCCGGATTGCCATCGTCGTCGGTAGCCTGCGTGAAAGCCGCGCCCGTGTTGGCGTTAACGGTAGCAGGCAGAAGCTGCGCTAAGAGCGCACTGCGGGCCTGATCGCTGAGATACGGGTTATTAAGGGCAATCCGCTCACGGTTCACCGGACCCGGATCACCCTGCGTGGTACCCTGCGCGAAGAACGGACCGCTCTGCGAACCCTGCGCTACAGAGCGCACATACTTGCCCTCGAAGAATGGCTTGAAGCCGTCGGACACGTCGAAGTGGCCAAGGATGTTGGCCGAAAAACGCTGAAGCCGCGGCGAGAGCGCAAGCAGTTGGCCTTCACGACCCGAATAGCCATTGCCGCCGATGAAGCTGCCGTTCGGGGCAAGGCCGACGCGCTCACCGGTCACAGGCACCAGCGTACCATCAGGCTGGAAGAACGAGATGCAGTTGAAGGCCGCGCCCGTGGCGCTACGCCCGCACGCACCCGTCGCGCTTGGAATGTTGGTCAGGCCACCCAGCGAGATCGTCGTGGAGCGGATGTCGCGCAGGAAGACGCGATCCGGGTTGCCATCGGAACTGGCACCGGTGTCAGAATCTACCACTACAAGGCCGTCATTCTGACGAAGCTTCCTGCGACCGGACGCGAAGAACTTGCTCTGCTGCGCATATTCCAGATTGACCGCGATGTTGCCGCGACCGTCGGAAAAATTCGTGCCGGCCAGAGCGGAGACATACTGGTTCCCGCCATCGCCATACTGGCTGATGCCGGACTGACCGCGCAACTGCAGGCCTTCGAAATTCTGCTTCAGCTTGAAGTTCACAGCGCCCGCAATCGCGTCCGAACCATACACGGCCGAGCCGTAGCCCGTGATGACGTCCACGCTCTCGATCAGGTCGGTAGGCAGCGTATTGATGTCGGGGGAAACGCCACTGTTCAGAACGTCGCCCGCAACATGGCGGCGACCGTTAACTAGAACCAGCGTACGCTGCGTACCGAGATTGCGCAGATCGATGAGGTTCAAACCGCGCGTACCCAGAAACCGCGTTGACTGCTGCTGGCTGAACGTGGTGGCGAGTTGCGGCAATTCGTTCAGGATGTCACCCACGGAGACCTTGCCCGTCTGGAAGAACTCCGCGCCGGTAACGGTGGTGATCGGCGCACCGGACTCGATATTCGGACGGCGGATGCGCGACCCCGTTACCACGATGGAACCGCTATCGTCCGCTGCGTCAGGCGCGGGCGCGGTAGTGGTCGCTGTTGTGTCGGCCGGAACATCAGCAGAAGCCGTCTGCCCGATTGCAATGGACGGCAAAAGCGCAAGCGTACCGACGAGCGCGCTCGCGGCGAATAAATTGCTTTTTAACATTGTGGTTCCCTGAATGATAGATGCGCCTGAAGCGCCGATGGGACCATTCTGTCTTGATCGCTGACAACTCTTCAACGTTAATGTTATTCTAACTTCGGGAAAAAGATTTATTTATCAACACTGTGGCGTCCATGGCACACGCTTTCCGAGCCGTAATGAAATTTTTGAAGCATGTATGCGGATGAAAGCGCAACAATGATTTCCTGCAACATAGACAGCCATTTTTTTGTTGTCGTTATGGATACTTTTTTGAGATGTCGTGGGGGTTTGGCGAGAAAAAATCGAGGGTTACGTAAGGGAAGGAGCCACCATGACCGCATCGGATGGGGGTATGGAAGTTGACGGGGGATCAGAGCAGAGCCGCTGCAACGTCACTCTTAGCCTTCAACCAGGGTTCGCTGGTCCACTCGATATCTATCAGGTCGTCCGGAAAGCAACGTGACTGGAAGCCGACTACGTCTTCGATCGTGCCATGCAACCACTGCTTATATTTATGCCGCATCAGCAGCACCGGCATGCCATCGTGTACGGGGCGTATGGCCTCGTTGCAGTCGGTCATGAGGCCTGTGTAAACCGACCCCCACTCGCTGCTCTCGCGCCAGAACCCGGCCCAAGCGAACACGTCCTCGCCTTTTACCCGGGACCAGTCTGTGTCTTGTGACCCTTCTCGCCTGCTGCTTCTGCAAAGGCGGTGACCGGGATCAGGCAGCACCAGCGCGGCTTGGTGCGATGCCGCGCCACATGGGCTTGGTCACATCGGCGACGTTGTTCACTGGCAGCGGCTTGATCGGCAAGCCCGTGCGCTTGCTCTTCTGCGGCAACGGAAAGCCCCATGTCATTGACTGGAGGGTGCACTCGCCGGCCTGCTCGCGTACCACCATGCCGGGTCGGCCAGGGACTGTCTCGTCGGCGCGTTGAAGGGCCGAGATCTGCGCGCCGAACAGCGCGGCAATCTCGGCGGCGGGTTTCTTAGCCTGTTAAAGATTGTACATGGTCGGATCATCGCATGGCCTGAGCGATCCGCCAATGGTCGGACGCGCTGAGGGCCTTCCATACATGCGCTGTACATATGCATGTACCTACAGGTTGCCAGCGTACAACAGAGGGATGACGTTATCGGCATTGCGTATGCCGAAGCTCACGCCTCAAAAAATAATTGCAGGCGCGAGAATGGCGGATGTGCGCCACGGCTGCTTGGTACGTCGCGGTCTGGCGCCGACCTACGACTTGACGAATGCTCCGCAGGATAAGGACATAAGAGGAACATAACGCTTATTCTGAGTCTTGACCGATCATGCGCCAAGCCAACGGCATCGATACGCTGCGGGCGCATATCGCCGCGATCGAAGGCGTGGCGGCGCGGCATGCGGTTCTGCCGTTCGGCGTCGATACGATAGATCAGCGCCTGCCGGGCGGCAGCATAGCAGCAGGCGCGCTACATGAGATAGCGGGCAGCGTCGATTTAGCCCACGGTGCCAGTGCCACGATCTTCCTGAGGGCACGCTGGCGAGGATGAAGGGATCAGTATTCTGATGCCTGCGCTGGCGCAAAACTGTTTGCGCCGGCCCTGCACCTGGCCGGGCTAACTCCTGATCGCGTGGTGTATGTCGAGGCCGGCAGCAACACGAACGTGCTTTTGGCCGTGGAAGAATGCCTGCGTCATGTCGGCATCACGGTTGTGGTCGGTGAAGTCAGCCGCTATTCGACAGCGGCGTCGAAGCGTCTGCAACTTGCAGCGGAAGCGTCCGGCGTCACCGCGTTCGTGTTCCGCCGCGCCTGTAAGCCGGAGGTTCTTGCACAAGGCACGGCGGCGGTGACGCGGTGGCGCATAGCCGCGCATCCTAGCGCCCCCCTTGGTATCCCGAGCCTCGGTCGGCCGCACTGGCATGTCGCGCTGGAACGTGTGCGCGGTGGCACGCCGTACAGCTGGATCGTGGACGGCGCTGATGCGCAGGGTTGTATCGCTCTTCCTGCCGCACTGGTCGACAGACCGGCTGCGGCAGAAGACCGCCAAGTCGCCGCCTGAAGCAGGTAAACTAAAGCTGCCGCTGGTGACGGCAATGCCCGACCATGTGCGGCGCATCATCGCGCCGGTCGATGAGGCAGCGCGCAGGCTTGGCATCATGCCTGGCACGACGATCACGCAGGCGCGGATGCTTAGCGCTGATCTGCACGTCGTCGATGCCGATCCTGACGCCGATTGTCTCACCCGATCCGCCGGACGGCACCTGGATCGCCATCACCGGCTGCGCGCAGCGGTTCGACAATGAACGCGCGCTCCTCAAAGATCTGCCCCGGCGTGTCGCTGCCTTTGACCTTGGCGTACAGATTGCAGTTGCCAATAGGCGGGCTGTGCGCATGCCGTCGCGCAGCATGTGCCGTCCGGCAGACCAACGACCATCCTGCCGGGCGAGCATCGCAAGGCGATGGCGTTGCTGCCGGTCTCGGCGCTCCGATTGGATGCCGTTACCGTTGATGGATTGCGCTAGCTGGGGTTCGAGCGCGTAGAGCAGATCACCGCCACTCCACGCGGACCGCTCGCCAAAAGGTTCGGACGCAATCTGCACCGCCGGCTGGATCAGGCGCTGGGCCTTGCCCCCGAACCACCGCAGCCGATCTTCCCCGATCATTTGCCGAGCAGCCGCCGTGACTTCATGGAGCCTTTGTCGACGGCAGAAGCCTTTGCGCAGGTGATGGGTGACCTTGCCGCGGAGATCGAGCATCTTGGGCAGATCGGTCAGGGCGCTCGCCGGCTCGACTGCTACTTTCATCGTGTCGACGGGCAGGCGATGCGAGTCGCGATCGAGTGGGCGCGGTTTACTGCCAGTGAAGCCGATCTCCTTCGCCGGGCAATGGCGACGTTCAAGCTGACTGATGGCGTCAGCCATTTTCGCGAAAAGCTGATCGATGGCATGGTCAAACGCGGCTACGACCATGACTTTGCCGAGAAGACCTTCAAGCAGATCGAGGGCTTTGGCTCCTACGTTTCCCGGAGAGTCATGCCGCCGGCTTTGCGCTGATCGCCTATGCCAGCAGCTGGATGAAGTGCCACCATCCGGACGCCTTCTGCTCGGCGCTGCTGAATGCCCAACCAATGGGCTTCTATGCGCCGGCGCAGATCGTGCGCGATGCGCGCCAGCATGGCGTCGAGATACGTCCGATAGATGTCAACCGCAGCCGCTGGGAATGTACGCTCGAAAACGCTCGCGGTCGTTACAAGGCGGTGCGGCTGGGCCCGCGCATGGTGCGGGACTTGTCCAACAGCGATGCCGGTGCGAGGTGTGACCAGTTCTACGCCAGTGTCGAGGAGATCCAGCGGCGCGCGAACATCAGGCGCGGCGCGCTCGACCGAATCGGCGAAGCCGATGGCTTTGGATCGCTCGATCTTTCCCGGCGGGCAAGCCTGTGGGGGGGCAAGGGCTTGGGCAACGCCGCGCTCCCGCTGTTTGCTGCAGCCGGCGAGCGAGAAGGCAAATTACGCGCCGAAGCCATCGAACCGCAGGTGCGTCTTACGCCCATGGCGGAAGGAGCGGAAGTGGTGGAGGATTATAGCGCCTCCAGCCGGTCGCTGCGCGCGTATCCGCTGGCGTTTCTTGGGAGGACTTGAAAGCGCGCAACATGATCCGTTGCGCTGATCTGCAGTCGATCAAGGATGAACGCTGGATAAACCTGGCCGGACTTGTTCTCTTGCGCCAGAAGCCGGTTCCTCCAAGGGCGTCATGTTCATCACGCTGGAAGACGAGAGTGATGTCGCCAATCTGGTCGTCTGGACCACAGTGTTCGAGAAGAACCGCCGCACCGTGCTCGGTGCATCCATGATGGGCGTGCGTGGCCAGGTACAGCGGGAAGGGGAAGTGATCCATGTCCTCGCCCAGCGGCTTGAAGATATGTCGTTCATGCTTGCGAGCGTCGGCAGCCGCAGCGATGTCGCCGACATCTACCGCGTCGGTCGCGCCGACGTTGTGAAGAATGGTCTTGCACCAGACCCGGGTGATCCCAGGAGAGGCCGCTCGTGCGACCGATCCGCGACATCTACATTCCTGCCGTTCGCTGCTCTTGTGCCCGTGCTGCTGCATGCTGATGGGCATGACCGGTGGCTGCACGGCTCGATCGATGATGTGCTGGCGTTCCAGGCGGGCTGCTAACCTGATGATCTGATCGTACTGGATCGCACCAGTGAACCTTGGTTCAAGCGGAAGGGTGCGGATGCGGCGGCGGAGCAGGAGAACATGCTTTGACTGGGTGCCAGCGCTGTTGGCGTTGATTGCGTTCAGATGCTGTGTGACGGCCAAGTGGCTTAGGAGATCATGGCGCCTGCTTCAGATCGCTTCCTTGTTCAAGCCGCCAGCCCGTTCCGAACACCGCTTCCGTTGTTCAGCGGCACGAGCATAGCCGCTGCCGCTTCCGTCGCCATCCGCGTGTCGCTCGACAGCTTCTTCACTTCACCTGCCACCACCGCGAAGCCCCGGCCGGCATCGCCTGCGCGTGCCGCTTCGATCGCTGCATTGAGTGCCAGCAGATTGGTCTGAGAGGCGATCATGCCGATCGTTTTTACTATGCCGGAAAGCTGGCTCAAAGTTTCTTCCAAGTGAACCTTTTGGGCATGAAGCTCGTGCTGGTACGCTAGGGTCGATTCCACCTGCGCCTCAAGCTCGCCATTCACCTGCGCGAGGCGCTGATTGGCAGAAAACAGTTCAAGGCTCTTGCTTTCAATAAGTTGCTCGGCCTCGGAGCGGGCACGCCGTTCCCGGTCCAGCTTCTTCTTCAGCCGTACAATAACTTCTTGCGCGTCCGCGATACTCATCGCGCTACCCAACCCGTTCAATCTCGAACCGCACGTATGAGCCCCCGGGCATTGACTGAGGGCTATGTTGAACACTCACAGGTGAAGCCAGGTGAACTGACGCACCCTTGATCACGCCGCAGGCAAGGTCTGCCAGAGGCTTACAGCTGTGATAGGCGAGCACTAATCTAGTGTCACTTCGGCTTTCCACCTTGAACGAAGGCAGCTCCGCATCTGGATAGAGCTTTCGTACTTCTTGCTCATGAAAATCATCAATGCTTTCCAGCACGTCGAACAGATCTTTGTTCGCGAAGCGGGCTGGAGCATAGGACACCCACTGGCCGAAGCAGAACGTGCCAAAGCTTTCCATCAACTCTGGCATGTTCATGTCAGTGAGCTTGACCGTCGTCGTCATGAGCGAGACCATCTCCTCAAATGGGTATGTCCCGACGCTTGTGTACGCCCCGCCATTAGGAACGCGTGACGCCTCAATGACGTCCTCTAGAAGATCCTCGCCGAACTTCTGCTCACAGAAGTCATAGAATGTAGTGAAAACAAGGCCCTTCATATTTTATTTCCTTGAGAAGCGACTTTCCCGCTCTATGCGCCACGAGTTCCTAACACCGCCTTAAGGACGTGTAAGATTGGTCGAGGTGACGTGCGCGTTGCAGGAGATCCACTGGCTAATGCGGGCAACATCTACTGGAACGAGTGAAAGCCATTGTGAGAAGGGTGATGAGGATGTGCTTGCGCACTGGATGATGATCGCGGCAAAGTTGAGGCGGTTTGGTTGCACGCTTGGCCACCGTTATTTGTTTTCTTGCCCGGTAGAGCGCGATGCCATGACTGATTTGCTGACGCGGTATGCGCAAAAGCCAGGAAAAGCTTCATACCGGCGCACGGCAACTGCAAAGATTGCCTGTTGAGCAGTTTGCCACTCCCGAGCCACGACAGTTTGGCGCCCGCCGTTGAGTATGAATAATTAATACCACTCTGCATTGATCACGACCTGTGCCCATTTGCGGCGTCCTATTGTCATGATGCGCTACGGCTGATCGACAAGCCTGTTCCAAGCTTCGCAGCAGAGGTCGATGATATTGTCATGGGATGTGAAGATACGGTTGGATAGCCAGTTTTCGCGCATGAACTGTCAGACATTTTCTACCGGGTTGAGCTCAGGGCATTTCGGCGGCAGCGGAACGATTTTGGTATTCTCGGGCACTTCCAGCTTTCCGGTCATGTGCATCCGGCCTGACCGATCAGCAGCACGCCGTGGGCGCCCGGCTCGATAGCGAGCGATATCTCTGCTAGGTGCAGCGCCATGGTCTGGGTATTGCAGAACGGAAGGATCAGGCCAGCCCCCTTGCCGAGTTCGGGGCAGATAGCGCCAAAGATATAGGCTGATTTCGTCCTCTGATCCTTCAGCGCCGACGGTCGAGTGCCGGGGCGGGAGGGCTGCTTTTATCTTTGCCAACTCGGCTGCAAAGCCCCTTTTTTTGGAAGTCCTCCATAGCATATTCATTCTGGGTGTGGTGGCGTGGGCGCGCGGTCAGTTTGACATAACCCAACTTCTTCAACTCCCGCCCCACGGTCGTTTCCGTCAGGGAAACCCCAAATTCGTCATGGAGCCACCGCGCCAGGTCGATCAGTCGCCAGCGGACAACCCCATGGATCGCGGGATCGGGCCGCTTTCAAGGATCTCTAAAAGAGCTTGGCGCTGGGCATCATTCAACAAGGGGGGCTTGCCCGGTGCCTTGCCATCAAACAGTCCATTGGGCCTTGGGCATTGAACCGCACGACCCAATCCCGCACGATCTGTAGCGTCACCCCGCCGATCCGCGCCGCATCGCTGCGGCTCCCGCCACCATAAATTTCCGCCAAGGGCCACTAGCCGACGACCCTGGTTTGCGCTTCTGGTCCCGCGCGCTAGTCGTCTCAAGCCTGCCGCATCAAAGTCGTCCCGCAATACAATCGCTGCACCCATAGCAATACCCTCCAAACGGCACACATAGATTCAGAAATTCATCGCTCTGGAAATCCTCCAAATGAGTCAGGCTCATCGGAGAGCGGTATTACGGCCATCATGCGTGCGCCCTTCGACAAAGTCGTAAGCCCCTACATGCCCCGGATATTGCGGTCGCAATCGGATGCACGATCCATCGTTGAGCCACAGGCGTCCACGTTTTGGCTGGCGCTGGGGCACCTTGAGCCTCTCACGCCGCCAGATCCGCTCGACCCGTTCATGGCTCACCATCCATCCCGCATGGCACAGCAACGCTGTCACCCGTCGACAGCCATAGCGACCATATTGCTTCGCCAGTGCGATGGTGTCCTCGGTTAGCACCTGCTCGTCATCCGGCCCGCGCGGGACCTTGCGCTGGCGTCGATCGATGCTGGCCCAGCACCCGGCATATCCGTCGCTCGGACACCGGAAGCTCTCGTCGCACGTGGTCGATGCAGCGCCTCCCCCACGCGGGGCTCAGAAGTTTCCCCGTGCCGCCTCCTGCAAGATCAGCTTGTCCAATGTCAGGTCGGAAATCGCCCGGCGCAGCCGCAGGTTCTCCTTCTCCAGGTCCTTCATCCGCCGCGCCTGATCGGTCTTCAGGCCGCCATACTCCTTGCGCCAGCGGTAATAGGTCTGTTCACTGACCGCGATCCGGCGGCACGCCTCAGCTGTGCTCGCCCCCTGCGCCAGCACGATCTCAACTTCACGCAGCTTGCCGATAATCTCTTCCGCCTTGTGCTTCTTGCTCGGCATTCATCGTCCCTTTCGTGGTCCAGACTAGCATAGTCTCCGGGCCACTCAGCGGGGCGCAGATCACTCCCCTTTATGTCATCACATTTAACTGAGCCGCTGCTTGTGATTGGAAGGACGATAATGGCTGGCATTCCTTAACCAGCACCCGTAGCAACGGGGATGCCGCCCAATCCTGTCCATGGATGGCAGAGAGTTCGTTCGCCATTTCCAGAACCCGCGCCAAGCCGATCCTGTCTCCCCAATAAATCGGACCGCCCAGCACGGCAGGAAAGCCAAAGCCTTTCACGCATACAATATCGATATCACTGGACTTCAGAGCGACTCCTTCTTCCAGCAGTTTCGCGCCCTCGTTGACAAGGGGGAGGAACAGGCGATCGCCAATCTCCGTATCGGTGATCCGAGCCTGTGCACTGCCTCCCCTGTCGCTGAGCGCCATGCTTGCAAGGGCGTCGGTCATGCCGAACCGGCCAGCGACCGCCGCAATCCGTTCAATCGCTACGCCCTCCAGCGCCAGCAGCTCCGCCATGTTGCGGAAGCGGCGTAGCATGCGTGGGCCTATGAAGCCATCGCTGTTGCCGCTGAGGACCGAAATCGCGCCCATCTGCCTTCCTAGGTCCATCATGCTTCGTATCGCTAGGGCGTTCGTTTCCACGCTAGGGACTACTTCTAGTATCTTGTTGCTTCCCCTGGTGGGGAAGGTGTGTACGCCAACCAAACGCTGCGGATGTGGCAATGTGGCCGCGAGCGCATCGATATCCGGGCCGGACAGGATCGTTGCCAGGATCCCTTCGGGAATGGCCGTCGCAAGCGCTAGAAGCATTGATTGACGAGAGCTGATGCCAATGTCTGTTGCCTGTATTGCGATGTCAGTGTCTGAGAGTGCATCAAGCCGGGTTTCACAGGTGATACGGGAAAGGGCCGCTTCCGCTTCATCGCTTGACATACGGCCTTGTACAACGGCCTTGGCATAGTCTTGCGCAATCGTCGCCTTCCCTTGCACGACCTGATTGGAGTCCTGGTCAAACAGGATCGTGCGGTAGCCGCCACGCGCTGCCAGGGTTGCGCAGATCTGCGTTGCCTTGTGACAAACGCCTGCGACGGTGATGCGTCCGATCCTGGTGGACTGCTGGATATTCTCGATGCCCGCCACCGACCGAGCCGCCCGTTCGGCGAAAAACATATGCTTTAGCGCAGCAGGCTGATCGCCACGGAGCAATTCTTCGCATTTTTCAGTCTCGACGGCCAGCCCATCTTCCGGAGAAAGGCGGCAGGCGGCCTCTACACAGTCGATGTTCGCAATCGGCGCGAGCGCACCGGGTGACCTGCGGCTAGCTAAGGCCCGCGCCTCGTAGAAATAGACAGGGCCGGGATCGCCGCCGGGCGGCATCCGAAGAATAGTCGGCGTAAACTGCGCGCCCTTGGCCAGGGCCTCCAGCGCAAAGGCAACACCGCCTTCCTGTGCATTCTGAACGATAGCGTCGATCAGTCCGAGTTCCAGAGCCTCTGCCCCATACACCCGCCGCCCTGTCGAGAGCAGATCGATTGCGACATCCGCACCGGTCAACCGCGTAAGTCGCTGGGTGCCGCCACCGCCTGCCAACAGACCTACATCGACTTCCGTCAGACCCAGCACTGCAGCGGGTTCGGCAACCCGCGCGTCGCAGGCCAGCGCAAGTTCCAGACCGCCACCCAGCGCGAAACCATGGATTGCGGCGATCGTCAATTTGCCACTGTTGATTAGCATTTTTTGAAGCGTCGGCGCACGAGGCTCCTGCCGGGCCGTCTGTGAGCCATGTTTCGAAATATCGGCGCCTGCCGAAAATCCCTTGCCTTGCCCAGTTACGACGATCGCCTTGACGGATCTATCCTGAGTTGCTTGATCGATGGCATCGCCGATTGCGGCACGATGCTCGAAACCAAAGGCGTTCACGGGCGGCGCATTCAGCGTGATCACCGCAACCGGGCCTGCGACGTAATAGCCAACGTTCACCATCTATTGGTCCTTGTTATTTGGCAGAAGATCAATGAAGCCAGGTGCAACCTTCGCTTAGAACCCTGCAATTTCGTTCCGTGACCCACGCCTCGAACAGGATTTGTCGTTCCGGCTCTTCCCATAGATCGATGCGCAGCGTCTCGCCGGGGAACATGGGTGCAGAAAAACGCGCGCGATGCGCCCGGATGCGCCGGGGATCATGACCAGCGATCGTCTCGATCACAGCCCGGCAGGCGATGCCGTAGCTGCATAGCCCATGCAGTATAGGTGAAGGAAAGCCAGCGGCAATCGCAGCATCCGGATCGATATGCAACGCGCTGGGATCACCTGATAGACGATAGATCGCGGCCAGATGGGGCATGATCGATATGTGCTTACTATGATCAGGCGCTCTTGCGGGGGCGGCGATGGCAGATTGCCTCGCTGCCGGGGTGCCGCTGAAGCCTCCGTCGTCTCGCGCAAGCACAGTGGATTTAAGCGTTGCCAGCGGTTGCCCGATCTCGTCGCGCATATTGGCGACAATATTGATCAGCGCGCCATGCACGCTTCCGCGATCGATGATATCTTGCACATAGCCGTAAACCAGAGCGCTACCAGCCGGTTCGATCGCCTGATGGAAAACTGCCTCCTGTGAATAATGTACTGAGCGCTTATAGTTCCCACCGAGTTCTTCCACTGTTGGTACCAGCATCTTGGTAAGCGCGGTCAACATTGTGGGAATTGGCAGAAGATTCCGCTCGTAGATATAGCGGAGAGACTGCGGATCGGCCGGATCGGCTCCATAGCCCAAGCCGAGCGCATATAGAATTACGTCACGCTCGTTCCAGCGGAGCAGGGTTTGTTTGATCGGCCAGTCCGACCGATCATGACGGAAAGCCGTGCCCACCAGGACGCCCTTCAGCCTGGCGTTTTCCCGAGGACGCGGTGGATTTCTTCATTATGCTCGCCGAGCATCGGAGCGCGTTTCACGACATTGACCGGCGTGCGTTCATATTTGACCGGGTGGTTCAGGATCTTGACCGTGCCGAAATCCGGGTCTTCCAATTCGACGAAAACTTCCGACGACCGCGCTTCGTCGCTTTCGATGAAATCTTCGACTGTGTTCACCCGCCCAAACGGGATTTGCTCCTTTTCCATTAGCGCGATGAACTCTCCTGTGGTCATCTGGGCAACGGTATCAGCGACGACGTCGTAGATCGCGTCACCATGCAACAGGATGCCGGCTGAATCGGAAAACCGGGGATCTTCGCACAATTCGGGATGGTTGAGGATATTGGCGAAGCGCTCAAGTTGGGGGGGCTGCATGATCATGCCGATAACAGCGCCGTCCGAAGTGTTGAGGGCGCGGTATGAGGGCAAGGCAAGTTCCACCTTTTCAAGCCCGGCGGACGAAAATGTGTGATTCTGCATTTGGTCTACCAGAATGAACGCGGAGTAGGCCGACGCCATGTTGACGGATACCTTCTGTCCTTCGCCCGTACGTTCGCGATGCAGCAGTGCAGCCAGAGTTGCGTTCGCGGCCCACATTGCCGTAATCTTGTCAGCCACCGTGGATCGGATCGCCTGCGGTCCATTATCGCCACCTTGGAAAGGCATAAAGCCGGTCAGGCCCTGTATGACCATGTCGTAGGCGGGATGGTTGGCATAAGGTCCGGTCTCACCAAAACCGCTGACCGCGAGATAAATGATTTTGTCATTGATCCGCTTCACCTCTTCATAGCCAAAGCCCAGACGTTCCATGACGCCCGGTCGGCTGTTCTGAACAAAGACGTCCGCTTGCGCGATGAGATCGTGGACGAACTTTCGTCCTTCCTCTGTCTTGATCGCAACAGTTACGCTTTTCTTGCCGCGATTAACTTGCTGGAACAGGGCGCCCATACCGTTGTGGCGGGGATATTTGGTTCGCATGGCATCGCTGCCAGGTGACTCAATCTTGATCACCTCCGCGCCGAGATCGCATAAAATCTGGCTGCAGAATGGGCCGGATATGAGCGATGACATATCGACGATCCGATAACCGGTGCAAGGACCCTGGGAAAGCGAGTTAGTATCTTCATTCATATTGCGGGTCCGTGATCATAGCGATGAGCGACATCCGTCTCCGGTGCCGTTCATTATGACCGGCAAGCGCGCGGATTCCTCCAGCCTGCCACGTGTGATGATGGGGTGCGCGCGAATGACACTGATTATCCGTGACGCTAAAAATCCCGTGGCGCGTGAGAATGTTAAAAGGCGGCGCGGGACTTGGTGGATTTAGCGCGCTGGCATGTCTCTATAGGAAACGAAGGCACAGGTAGCACTACAAAGCGTAGTGCGCATGTCTTGGCATGGGCAGAAAGCAAGTAAGCCATTATCCACTTGGAATGCGCATTGGGAGATATGCAGTATGATCAGCCTCAGAGACGCTATCGAGCGGAAGGAGGATGAGCGCCTATGTGCGCTGATAGCGGCGGATGTGGGCAGACTGGATCAGTTGCTCTCGGACGGGCTAATTTTCGTTCACCCCAATGGTCGCGTTGATTCCAAAGCAAATTACCTCGCTAATCTCGCAGTTCGAAACCCCTATCTTGACATTAAGGTGGTGGAGCGGACTATCACGGCTGCTGGCGGAATGGGTGTCGTCACTTGCGAGCTCGAACTGCTGGTATTGCGTGATCCACCGGCGCAGAACGTAAGCTATAACATCCGTGGCATATGCGTCTGGGCTCAGGATGGCGCAGACCTGCGTATGATTCGATATCAGTCGACGTTTATCGGAGGCGCGAATGCGTAGAGAAAACGGCGACGTCTGCCACTATGGCCCAGGAGGATGCTCATGACAAAAGCAGTCATTCAAAATGACGACTGCTGCGGCGCAGGGACGGGTTATACCGGCCCGGCGGAAGAACTTTCAACCTCGGAGGCTGATCTCGACGCTCTGTTCGAAAAAGTCTGCAACTGGGGCCGTTGGGGCGACGACGATGAACGCGGTACTCTCAATCACATCGGGCCAGATGAGGTCGCGCACGCAGCAACGCTGGTCACCGTCGGGCGAACGGTCAGCATGTCGCGTGGCTTTCCCACCGTGCCGAGTATCGAGAATCCGCGCCCGGCGCAGCATTATATGGTCGTCACTGGCGAGGATCGCCAAGCGCCGCACATTGCGGGTATGGAATGCACCAGCGACTATATCGGCTTGGCGTTCCACGGCCTTGCATGCAGTCATATTGACGCTCTCTGTCACACGTTTCACCGGGGACGGATGTATAATGGACGGCCTGCCAGTGATGTGAAGAGCCGTGGCGCTGTGGCTAATACGATCATGGCGATCAAGGACGGCATCGTTGGGCGAGGCGTGCTGCTCGATATGCCGCGAGCACTGGGCGTGGATTTCATCGAGCCCAGCCATCTCGTGACATCTGGTGAGTTGGAAATTGCCGAGCGTGAGTTGGGCGTGACGTTAAGGAAAGGCGATATTCTGGCTGTCAGGATGGGCCGGGACGTGCGTCCGGGCCGAGGTGACGGACGGATGGCGGGGCTTCATCCCTTTGTCGCGGGCTGGCTTCACGACCGCAACGTCGCGGTAATATGTGGTGACGGACCCAACGACGCCAACCCGGCCGGGGTGTTGTCGGCATGGCCGTATCCCGTGCACGACTTGTGCGTCGCGGGGATGGGCATTCCACTTGTTGACAACCTCTATCTGGAAGGGGTGGCGGCTACATGCGCCGAATTAAACCGCTGGGCTTTCCAAATCGTCATCGCACCGCTTTTGATCGAAGGAGGAACTGGCTCGCCGGTCAATCCAATCGCCATATTCTAGGGCGGTGCAGCAGCATATGTCCGCACGCCATGAGGTTGGGTGAAGGAACCTAGGTGGCGTCGCTCGGATAGGCCAGGTCGAGCAGCGTTAGCCGCCGTCTGTCGCACCTGGCTATTCACGCCCTTATCATTTGAATGTTGTACGCGCGAGATCGCCTTCGTTGGTTCCGTGCTTCGGTACAACGGAGTTGGAGAAAGCTACGATGAAGATATTGGTGCCCGTGAAGCGGGTAATTGACTATAATGTGAAGCCGCGTGTGAAGGCGGATGGGACGGGTGTCGATTTGGCGAACGTCAAGATGTCGATGAACCCGTTCGACGAGATCGCTGTGGAAGAAGCAATCCGCCTGCGGGAAAAAGGCGCGGCAACTGAGATCGTCGCGATTTCCATCGGCGTTGCCAAGGCCCAGGAAACCTTGCGGACCGCGCTTGCCATGGGCGCGGACCGTGCAATCCTGATCCAGACCGACGATGAAGTAGAGCCGCTGGGCGTTGCCAAGCTGCTCGCCAAAGTTGTCGAGGAAGAACAGCCTGGCCTTATCATCCTGGGCAAGCAGGCAATCGACGACGACAGCAATCAGACCGGGCAGATGCTGGCTGCACTCCTCGGCCGTCCGCAGGGCACCTTTGCCTCCAAGGTCGGGGTCGAAGGCGATAGCGTCAGCGTGACGCGCGAAGTCGATGGTGGTCTGGAGACGGTGAAGTTGTCACTTCCCGCGATTGTCACGACCGACCTGCGCCTCAACGAGCCGCGCTATGCCTCGCTACCCAACATCATGAAGGCGAAATCCAAGCCGCTCGCGCAGAAGACGCCTGCGGACTATGGCGTGGACATAACGCCGCGCCTTGAAACGTTGAAAGTCGTCGAGCCGCCCAAGCGCTCGGCCGGGATCAAGGTTGCCGATGTCGATGAACTGGTGGCTAAACTCAAGGCGATGGGAGTGGCGGCATGAAGACGCTCGTTTGGGTTGAACATGAAGCTGGCGCGCTGAAGGACGCGACGCTTGCGGTCGTCACTGCCGCGGCCAAGCTTGGCGAAGTCCATCTGCTCGTCGCGGGCAAGGATGTTGGTGGCGTTGCCGAACAGGCTGCGAAGATCGCTGGTGTGGGCAAGGTCCATGTCGCCGATGATGCGAGCCTTGAGCATGGCTTGGCGGAGAACGTCGCCCCGTTGATCGTGGAGTTGATGGGCCATCATGACGCGTTCCTTGCGCCCGCCACCAGCCACGGCAAGAACATCGCGCCGCGCGTAGCTGCGCTGCTCGATGTGATGCAGATCAGCGACATTTTGTCGGTCGAGAGCGAGGACACGTTCACGCGTCCGACCTATGCTGGCAATGCCATCGCAACGGTGAAGTCAAAGGACGCGAAGAAGGTCATCACCGTTCGCGGGACGGCATTTGAAAAGGCTGCGACCGAAGGCGGTAGCGGCACGATCGAGACCGTCGGCGGCGCAGCCGATGCGGGCACCTCGACATTCGTGGGTGCAGAGATCGCGAAGCTGGAACGCCCGGAACTGACCTCGGCCAAGATCATCGTATCCGGTGGCCGTGCACTGAAGGATGGTCCCACGTTTGAGAGCACCATCTACCCACTGGCGGACAAGCTGGGTGCGGCCGTAGGCGCCTCGCGTGCTGCGGTAGACGCGGGCTACGTTCCCAATGATTATCAGGTCGGCCAGACCGGCAAGATCGTTGCTCCCGAAGTCTATGTCGCCGTCGGCATTTCCGGCGCTATCCAGCACCTTGCGGGGATGAAGGACAGCAAGACCATCATCGCAATCAACAAGGACGAAGATGCGCCGATTTTCCAGGTCGCGGACATCGGTCTGGTTGGTGATCTCTTCAAGATCGTACCGGAACTGACTGAGAAGCTTTAATCGAGGTGCTGGGAGGGCGACTTATCCGCGGTCGATCACGTGAGGACGCAGAGACGAATTCATGGCGGCGTTTGACTATATCATTGTAGGCGCGGGTTCGGCAGGTTGTGTTCTCGCTAACCGCCTGTCGGAAGATCCTCGCAATAATGTCCTTTTGCTGGAGGAAGGGCCAAAGGATCAGAGCTGGCTTGTCCGCATGCCCAAGGGCAACGGCAAGACGCTATCGATGCCGCGTTATACAGCGTACAACCCGACCACGCGCATTCAGGCGTCCGGTAGGGAAATCTGGGTCCGAGGCAAGCTGCTGGGCGGGAGCAGCTCGATCAACGGTATGGTTTGGATGCATGGCCAGCCGGAGGATTATGACGCCATCGCCGCGCTTGGTAATGCCGGTTGGTCTTGGGCGGATATAGAGCCTTGTTTCAGGAAGCTGGAAGATCACGAACTGGGTGGAGGCCAGACACGCGGTGCGGGTGGCCCGATCCCGATTAGGCTACATCCTCCTACGCCGCTGGGGGATGCATTCATAGCCGCTGGCGCGGCGCTGGGCCTGCCGAAGAAGGACGATATAAACGGTTTGCCACAAGAGGGCATCGGTTATTCGGCTATGAACATCGATGGGGAAGGCCGACGTTGCAGCGCTGCGCGGGCCTTTCTCCAGCCTGCGCGAGGGCGCCGAAACCTTTCGGTCGTGACCGGGGTACGAGTTGACCGGCTGCGGTTCGAGGGGCATCGCGTGGTTGGCGTTGAATGCATTCGAGGACGAGAAACCATTACATACAGCGCGTCAGGTGAGGTTATCCTGAGCGCGGGAACGATCGGGACGCCTCGATTGCTACAGTTGTCTGGCGTGGGTCCTGCCGATCATATCAAGGCATGCGGTGTGTCTGTCGTTCACGATCTTCCCGGCGTTGGCGCCAATTTGCGCGAACACTTCTTGCTGATGCTCAATTATCGCCTAAAGCATGCGGCCGACAGCCAGAACAGATGTTTTTCCGGACCGGGCCTCGTGAAATCGCTCGGTCAATATATCTTGCGCGGCGACGGGCCGATGAGCAACTCGTCTTATTGCGCAGCGGCGTTCGTCCGGTCAGGCGTTGAGGAACTTCGTCCGTACGGCCAGATCATGATGGCCCCTTGGACACGTGACTGGGTGACGAAGAAATTTGGAGCCCAGCCGGGCATGAACGTCTTTCCCTATGTCTTGCGGCCAGAAAGCCAGGGTTCGGTGCGCATTCAAAGCGCCGATCCGGAACATACGGTACGGATTGATCCTAATTATCTGGACGTTGCGCAGGATCGCGACCAATCGATTGCACTCGTACGCTATGTTCGCAGACTGATGACGGCGGCGCCAATTGCCCCTTTTCTTAGCGGCGAAATGGATGGGACGGCATGGGCGCAAACGGACGAACAGATTATTCAAGCATTTATGGAACAAGGTGCCTGCGGCTTTCACAATTGTGGTACTGCGGCGATGGGTCGGGGACCGAATGCGGTATTGGATGAACGGCTACGCGTACGCGGATTGTCAGGACTCCGCGTTGCCGACTTGTCCATTTTGCCTAACATGATTTCAGGTAATACAAACGCGCCAGCCATGGCGCTCGCTTGGCGCGCGTCAGACATTATCCTTCAAGATCAAAAAAATTCATTGCGATGAAGGCGGCATTAACGTTCGCATTCAGCGGGGGGGGGCGTGACGAAGCAGATCAGCAATGACCTTTGGCTACCCTGCGGCCCATGATTCCTACCTGGAACCTGAACGGCGTCCCAAAGCTGCTTCTATGCGAGATGCCGGAAGCTCAACTGCCAAATTTACTCGGCGGCGGAACTTTACTCAGAAAAATCCTACTCGCTACTTGATCAAGCCGCGATAGGCTGACCTCGATGATGAGTAGCAAAGGCATAAGCAAAGGATCGAACGGATCGGATCACGAAACCAGCACTAGCACGTTAGCTTCCACGCGAGGGAAGTGCTTTGGACCTGATTCACGGATCACCATACCGGCCAGCGGCTTCTAAAAGCCACCTGAAGGCTTGATAGAAGGCCAACCCTTTGGGTAACGGACGGCACCCCATGGAAGTGCTAGTCCAATTCTCCCTTCTTATAACCAAGCAGTTTACGTGCGATAGTGAGGCGGTGGATTTCGCCAGGTCCTTCGTAGATGTCAGTAATGCGCGCGTCTCGGAACCACTTTTCCGCCAGATACTCTTCTGAAATGCCTTCGGCACCAAGTAATTCCATACAGCCTTGACTGATCTGCCGGGTCGCTTTGCCACCCATTGCTTTGGCGATAGCCGACTCAGTTTGCAACTCGAGTGCGCCTTTGCCGAGTTGTTCCTCTAACCACTTCACTCGCATGATAACGGACCAGGCAGCCTCCCAGAGCGCCTCCATGCGAATCAGCTTATCTTCAGCATAGCTACGCGCGAGCCGACCTTTCGCGTAATCCACCTTTATGCCGGACTCGGCCAGCTTACCGTGAGTGAAATCAAGAAGAGAACGCACCATGCCCACGCCCAACGCAGCGATAACGGGGCGGTTATGGTTGAAGCGGGCCTGAACGTTCACGAAACCACGCTCCAGCTTAGCGAGGCTCGGCACCCTGACATCCTCCATCACGAACCCGCCAAGATCATGGTAGTGGATGCCGAGTTTGCGCATCGGCGGCGTCAACTTGAAGCCTCGCGTCTCGTTGAGAACCACGAAATTGAAGAAGGGTCGTTTGCCGCTTGCGTCCGGCTCGCCCTTCGCCAGCACCACCGCGCCTTCTGATCGGTTGATGTTGGAGATAAAGATTTTCTCTCCGTTCAATATCCATTCGTCCGTCTCGGCATCGTAACGAGCGCTGGTTGTCGTGGCGGATGGGTCGGCACCGGCGCTAGGTTCGGAGATGCCGATGACAAGGCGATACTTGCCGTAGGCCTCGACCTGGGCGGGATCGCCAAATTCATTGACGATCCAGCTTCCAAACGGTTCTGGGGCAGGACGAGTGGTAAATTCGTGATGTCCCACCATCGTCATAAGGCATTCGGTGATGTAGGGGCCGCTGATCGGTTCCTTCTCGGCCTTCAGCGCAGCATGTGGCGAAACGGTGCCGGCGACCACCGCATGGTCTTCGTTCGCCATTGTCTCGCTCTCAGGGATGCGGTCGATTTCTCTTGAGACCGTACGCGCCGCCGCACGTTCGGCGCGCGCCATGTCCATCAGGCGAACGTCCGCTTCGGTCAGGCTAAAATCAACCATCATTTTCTCCTATGGGTATCGCCGCGAAAACCGGCTGGCGCCCAACGTCAATAAAAAGGAATGGAACAGTCAGGGCCAGCGAGGCGCCGTCGGCCCCGACTAAAAATCGGGCATGTTCAGCGTACACCGCCGCCGAACTCGGCGCGGGCGACGGTCAGCCGGTGCAGGTTACGCGTGCCGTCGACCAGATCGACGAACTTTACGTCCCGATACCATTTTTCCATCAGATGGTCTTTTGACCATGCCTCCGGCCCCATGAGTTGCATGGCTTTCAGTGCCACACCCTGCGTAATTGGCGCGGAGTAGCCTTTCGCTTTCTGGCTGAGCACATTGTCAGCACGGCCCTGATCATGCACCCACCCCGCGCGAAGCACCATCCGGCGTGCCTTGTCGAGCGCGCCGCGCGCTTCCTCGACGACCTCCTTAACCCTCTCGCGACGGCGCAACGACCAGGGGCGGTCATGCTCATTCAGCCATTTCTCGGAGTAGTTCAGCATCGTGGACGCGGTCCCGATCGCCGTTGCCGCGCAGAAAGGGCGGGTCCCGGCCAGAACCGTCAGGAAGTCCATCAGCGTGCCGCTGTCGAGCAGCCGGTCTTCAGGAAGCATGATATCCCGAAATTCTATCGCTGCCTGTGAGAGGTTACGCGTTCCCATCTTTTCTAGACGCTCGATTGTCACGATCAGGCCTTCATCCTTGCGCGAAACAATGAAGGGACGGGCGCCGGCCATACCGCTGCCGGGCTGGGTCTGGGCGAGGACGATTAGAAAATCGGCGGTCGCCGCGTGTGAAATCCAATGCTTGGAGCCATTGAGCACCCAGTGATCGCCCTTTTTGACGGCGGTAGTCTTGATCTGCGACAGGTCGAGACCGCAATGCTTTTCGGTCATAGCGATCGCGGTCTTCTGGAATTCGCCGCGCCGGATCCCATCGGCCCATTTGTCAATCTGTTCCGGACTGCCCATCGCGCGAACCGCGATCTCTCCCATATTGTTGCCTGGCAGGGTCTGGAGACCCCAGCCGTCCCCGGCCTGGGCGGCTTCCGTGACCAGAAGTCCCAACACCGACCCCCCCCGTTCAGCGACTCGTTGTAGGCCTTATCGTCCTCCCGGCCGCGTACGCCCGGCCCAGTGTGCCAAAAATCAAGTGGGCTGTGGATGATTGGGCATTTGCCGGCGATCTCTCCCAGATTGTCGGGAAGCATGTAGGTGTCGTCTACCGCGCGTGCATAGGGACGGACGTGATTGACGGACCAATCCTCGATCTGGGCGAGAAGATCCTTCGTATTCTTGGTCAGTTCGAAATTCATCATAGGGGAGTCCTCACTTCAGCGTGGCGCTCTGCATGTGAATGGAGACCGGCGACAGGGATCAAACCCTACCTCCCCATGGTCAGGTGCGGTGATAGAACAGGGTTGAATAGTCTACAGATCACGCAGGCGAATGAGACCTTCCTGGGCGACGCTCGCAACAAGACGCCCGTCCCGGGTGAATATTTGTCCACGATTGAATCCACGCGCATGGCCTGCCCAAGGACTTTCACCGACATAGAGCAGCCAATCATCGACGCGAAAAGTCTCGTGAAACCAGATTGCATGGTCGAGGCTAGCCATCTGGAGCGTCGGGGTGGCCCATGACACGCCATGAGGGCGCAGGCATGTGCCCAGCAGCATCATGTCAGATGCGTAAGCAAGCACCGCCCGGTGCACGTCCGGATCGTCCCCCGGCGTGCTGACAGCGCGGAACCAGCTCGCGCTGCGGGGTGGGCGAGCGGTGGGGGTGAGGACCGAATGCCATTCACAGGGCCGGAATTCGATGGGGCGTCGGAGCAGTCGGAAGTTAGCTGCCCCTGGCGGCATTTCGCCGCCTTCTTCCGCCAGCATGTCCGTTTGGCTCATGAGATCATCGGGCGGGGGCACGTCGGGCATCGCGATCTGATGATGTGCGCCGTTTTCGGTCCGCTGAAAGGATATCATCATGACCAGAATGGGGTGATCGCCCTGAATGGCGGTCACCCGCCGGGTGGAGAAGCTGCCGCCGTCGAAGTCCCGTCTGATCTGGTATGTGATAGGAAGACTGCTATCGCCGGGCCGCATAAAATAGGAGTGGAGGGAATGGACGACCTTGCCGCTGGCAGAACGGATGCCGGCAGCAAGCGCTTGTGCAATAACTTGGCCACCGAATACTCGGCCCTGCCGCTCAGTCTGCTCCCGACCTCGATGGAGATCCACGTCGATCTCTTCAAGATTCAGTAAATGCAGCAGATCGGCGACGTGTTGCGCGGCCGTTGCTGCCTCCTCCCCAGCATTGCGGTTCATACACATATATAGCGGCTCCTTGTTTGGCGAAAACCGGCGTTTCCATACGAAGCCAGTTGCTGACGCAGGGCCGCCAGGAAGATGAACGTGATTTGGCGATGGCTTTCGGAGCTTCCCGGTTCTACCGGGCTGTCTCCCGCATCTCCGCCTCGTCCAATGCTCTCCGATAAGGCCCGTGGATCAACCAGATTGCGATGCTGGCGACTGGGCCGGTCGCCAGGACGAGGACGGCGAGGCCTGATCCGATCGCGAACCGGCCGGAGAAAAAAGTTTCGCTCAGCAAGGCTGCAAGGGGCGGGCCACCCGCAAGTCCGACAAGGCTCGCTGCCGTCAGGTACAGCGCCATTACTCGCGCGCGCATCCGTCCGGGGGTGACGAGTTGGATCAGCATCGGGACCAGCACCCCAAGCGCCGTCGAAAAAAATGTACCGATGCCTGCCGCGACGAGCAGTATGATCTCCGAGCGGGCAAGCCCGACCACGGCAAAGCTGAGCCACGTCACAGTCTGCGTCAGGGCGAAGACCGTAACGAGTGCATCCCGTCGCCCCCGGCGCGTCCACGCGCTGACGACTGCTGGCCAGCACATGGCGCCCAGCACGCCACAGAGCAATCCCACCGTTCCGTAGGCGTAGCCAGCCTGCGGTGCGCTCATCCCGTGTCCCCGGATCAAAAGGGTCGGCGTCCATGTGGTGGTGGCGAAGTTGATCATGCCGATAATCGCAACGCCTAGAAAAATGCCGCCATACAGCTTCTTTTCTCGGCAGAGATAGGCGTAGGCCTGCGCGACCGTGGCGAACTGGTCAGTCGCGACGTCATCCCTGCGCGCCGGTTCGGTAATGGTAAACAAGAGTAATGGTGCCAGCAGCAGGCCGGGAAGTCCGACAAACACAAGGGTGAGTTGCCAGGGCTCCAGCCCGAATCGCGCCGCCGTTATGGTCGCAAGTTGCAGAGCCGCGCCGCCTGCTATGTACGATCCTGAATACATGACGGCGCCGACCGCAGTGTAGACCGTGGTGGGCAGCGTTCGTTTTTCTCGTGGGAAGAGGTCGGCAATGAGCGAAATTGCGGCGGGGGACAGCACCGCCTCGCCTACCGCAACGCCGGAGCGGAAAACCAGGAGCCACGCGAAGCTCGGCGCGAAGCCGGACGCGATGGTGCTGCAACTCCAGAGCGCCACACCTAACGCAACTAGCGGTACCCGTCGCCGCTGATCCAGTATATGGGCGAGCGGCAGTCCGGTCAGTGAGTAGAGAACTCCAAAGCCCAGTCCGATCAGGACGCCAATCTGCGTGTCGGTAATGCTCAGAGACTGGCTGACCGCCGGTGCCAGGAGGGAGAGTATGAGGCGGTCCACATAGGATATGGTATAGAGCAGTACGAAAATACAGACCGCATACCACGCGCGATGCGGAGCGACGCGCGACGGATCGGAAATGTTGGCGGGAAATGGAGCGTCGGCAGGCATGTATGGCAGACCCTTTACCTTTTACCTTATCGCATTGTCAGCCAGAACTGTGCCTGTAGCGTGCACCGAGCAGAGCGGGTCGCCGGACGCCCAATCGCCTGTATTGGCAACATGGACAGACCAGACTTGAACGCCGGAGTCGCCATCAAGCTTGAAAAACATGACAGTTCAGATGAGTGAAGCCCCCAGCCGATCGGTAAGATCGCCTGTCATCATGACGCGGGTGGATATTAAGACATCGCATTGCGGTTATCCCCTCTTGCCGTAAGGCCGCTTTTGCTTTGAGCCCTATAACGGACAGGCTA
Source organism: Sphingobium sp. SCG-1 (assembly GCF_002953135.1). Lineage (NCBI taxonomy): Bacteria > Pseudomonadati > Pseudomonadota > Alphaproteobacteria > Sphingomonadales > Sphingobiaceae > Sphingobium > Sphingobium sp. SCG-1. The sequence goes on along the minus strand of NZ_CP026372.1, from coordinate 3,883,357 downwards.
GAGACGCAGATGCAAGCGCCAACAACATAAAAGAAGGTGCCGTTCCAGCCGAAGCCGCAAAGATGGCGGCTCACAGGCTCCGTCTTAACACATCATGACGATAGATGGTCGTTAAACGCGTCCGGCGTGCAGATTCGAGCAACGGGAATGTCACTCTAACTTGCCACATCACTGCCGGCGCCGAAATATTGTCGGCGAGCATCAGCAACCATAGGTTGTTGCCGAAAGGCAGAATAAGGACTGCCCCTACTGCCTGGAACGTAGCAAACTCGACGTATGCCTTCCTGGGCAATCGCGGTCGGCGGGTAACGGAACATCGCCGCGGTGTTAGCGCAGGTGGATAGAGGCAAACTAGTAGCCGCTTGTCGTCTTTAGATGGCGGGCAAAGAATCTCAGGTCAAACATATCGTCGCGTTTGATGCTGAAGCCATACATCGCGCGCGCTTCGTGGAGAAGCTCTACCGTTCTCAGGGCAGTTCCCTGGTCGGTTGGTTGCGTCGCCGCTATGGGGCGGGCCCACCCGCTCCGGAGGACATTGCCCAGACGGCGTTCGAACGGATAGCGGCAGTCGAAAACATAGAACATATACGTCATCCCAAGTCCTTTTTGTACAGGACTGCGGTCAACGCATATCTCGACGCCGTTGGATGGATGAAGCGGACGCGAGCTTTTATCGATGACGAAATGTACAGGAATGGCCAGGACCAGGAAGAAATGACGCCTGAATACGTCTTTCTGTCGAAAGAGAGGTTCGGGCATATGGCAAAGGTAATCGATGGACTCCCGCCAAAACAGAATGAAGTCCTGATGCGAAGCCGCTTCCGCAGCCAAACCTTCGAAGAGATCGCGGCAGATACAGGCTGGAGCAAATCCGACGTGTTCCGTCAATTGCAGTCGGCGCTAATCACTATTCGGAGCGCACTCGACCGCTATGATGCATGCCGCGAAGAAGGCGAGCCGTCCGATGGGTAAAGACAAGAGGGTATTGTTGAACCTGCTTCGCCAGAGGAACGATTCTCCTGAAGATCAGGCGGCGGGGTGGGTAGCCTATCTTTATTCGGGCGAAACGACGGAGGAGGGCCGGTCCGGCTTTTCCCGATGGCTGGGGGAAGCGGAGGTCCATGTCCATGCCTATAGGCATGCCGATCTGATCTGGCGCAACCTCAGCCTGATAGAAGGTGAGAAGTGGACTACCCGGCCCATTCGCAACAAGAGCGTTGGCCACTGGAATTCTGCGGTCAGGAAATGGAAAAAACGTCGAACAGATGCATGGCCGACGCGATGCAGGGTTTTGGCGGCTGCCGGGGCGATAGCGGCTACACTTTTGTTAATGGTGGGTATCTGGCGCATGGATACTATACCGCCGGTGGAACGACAGCTCTATGCCAGCGTGATCGGTCAGGTAAAGATCGTGATCTTGCCTGACGGCAGCCAGGCGACGCTCCGTCCCGAGAGTACTATCGTCGCTCAGTTTTCCAAAAATCTGCGCCGGATTGAACTGACCAAAGGCGGCGCCTATTTCGAGGTAGTTCATGACGCTAGGCGCCCCTTCTTCGTGCGCGCGGCGCTGACGCAGGTCCGGGTCGTCGGCACGCACTTCGATGTGACACGCTGGCGTGAAGGTGTTGCCATATCTGTGACGCACGGCATCGTAAACGTGGAGCGTCTCCCCAGCGGGGTGGGGAAGCCCGTAGGCAGGGAATCGCCTTGGCAAGTGCGCTTGGCCGCAGGGCAGCAGGCGTTCACGAAGCCCGACGGCCGGATTGGCGTTCCAAGCCATTTTGACCCGCTGACTGAATCGTCATGGCAGACTGGACGGCTCAACTTTCGCGATACGCCGCTGAATCGTGTGGTGCAGGAGATCAATCGCTACCGAGAGGTGAAGGTGCGCATCGATGGCGAGGCATTAGGGGAAATGCGCGTCACCGCCTCCATGGATGGACAAGAAACCAGCAAGCTACTCTCCGCTCTGGAAGCTACACGGCCGCTGACGGTTGAACATTCCCCGAATGGATTGGTGCTCCACCCGGAAGCCAGATGACGGCGCTCCACCGGATATCACGTTATGGCGCCATCTGAGGTCGGCCGGTAGGACGTCCCGAACCTCGGATGCTCGTGCCTAGTCAAAGCGAGAATATTTTTAACAGCGCACGGGCGGTTGGAATTTTTCTACTTTCGTTTCGTCTCTCGGGTGGAGACCGGGAAGCAGGCAGCGCGAATGTGAACAAAAGCGTAGCGCGACCATGGCCTGGCCCAAACAACGCCACAAAAAGTGGCCGACGAGAGGGGATGATTATGGCACTTCTAGCCAATATTGGACGTCGGGATTCTGAATCCGGGGCACGACGCCACCCAAATAACATTTCACGCCAAAGTTGGATTACCGCCACCGCGCTCGCGCTGACCGCAACTGCAACTGTCGCTGCCCCGCTCGCGCGAGCAGCAGAGGCGGCGGCGACGACAATTTCGCTCCCGGCAGGGCCTCTCGATGTGGCCTTGCTCGAATTATCCAGCGCGACCAGCGTCGCTGTTGCAGTCGATCCGGCCCTCGTCGGCGGACGATATGTTATGGCGATCAGCGGCACCATGACGTTCGAAGATGCGCTGGGCCGCCTTTTGCGTGGGACCGGCCTTGGCTTCCAGCGCAATGCGGACGGCGGTTATGCGGTTTTCCGCGCCGCCCCAGCCAAAGTGGCGATTTCGATCCCCATCTCTCCTGTGGCCCAGATGGCGCAACCGGCGCTGAGCGAAGCGCTAGATACAGGTATCGAAGATATCGTCGTCACGGCACAGAGGCGCGACGAGCGACTTCAATCCGTTCCGATCGCGATAAATGCGCTCACGTCAGAAGGTCTGGAACGCCAAGGCGCGACCAGACTGACCGATATCAGCACTTTGGTTCCAAGCCTTATTTTCAGCCGCGCAGGCGACTCCGCGCAGGTTTATCTCAGAGGTATTGGAACGTCATCAACGACGACCGGCAACGCGGCTACGATCGCTAGCTATATCGATGGCGTCTATGTGGTCTCCGCCAACTCAATGCTTTTTTCTCTGAACAACATCAAGCGCATCGAAGTTCTAAAAGGTCCGCAGGGGACGCTTTTTGGACGCAACGCAACAGGCGGCCTCACGCACGTGATCACTGGTGATCCGGGTCCGGGGACGTCAGGCAAGATTAGCGTAGGCTACGGCAATTACGACACGTTCAATGGGGGGATGTATCTCAGCGCCGGCAATAATGAGATAGCTGGAGACATTTCTGTTACATATAATCATCAGGATAAGGGCTGGGGCAGGAATGTCTTTAGCCCGCAAAGCGCGGGAACGGTTCTCGTAAGCGGACAACCTGTGACTTTGCCGGATTTTAACCGGCGCGCCGGAGCGCTCGATGAGCTTGGTATTCGATCCAAGTTTGTGATGACCCCGAACGAACGGACGAAAATCAAGATAAGCGGGATGTATTCAAAGCTTAAGAGCGATCAGGGCCTATATCGTCATGGTGTCTATGGATCAATTTTGTCAGGAAACGGGGTGGTGCCTTATGTTTATAATTCCGGATTCTATAATTATGATTCAGATGCTCCATGGATTGGCCGAAACCAAAGCTATTTAGCATCTTCCGAAGCCAGTTACGAAGCCGATATGATAGATATAAAGTCTATAACATCTTATCAAAAAGTATCATCGTACGTATTTTTTCCTGTTGATGGTACGCCGATTGTCAATTCTTCTCAAGCCAGTACAAAGCGTAGTACAAGAGCCTTCACACAGGAATTGCAAATCCTGTCCAATGGAGGATTTGGGCCTGCATGGCTGGAATATACCGCCGGTCTTTATTATATAAATATTGATGCAAGAGATGACGGCAACAGAGTAGTTCGTGGGTACTTCCTGCAAGATTTAAATGAGCGTATTGCGTCACAGAAAACGGATGGCATAGCTGCTTATGGCCAAGCCACCCTATCTTTGGCACGGGATACCCGGCTTACGTTAGGCCTTCGATATTCCCAAGATCGGCTGGAGGCGCAGCAATATACCGTCGGTCTGGATGTAACGACAATACCGTTGCCTGCGCTTGCGGATCGACCGGGCCAGTTATCCCGTCTCGTTCAACCCCAAAAGGACACGTTCAGGAAGCTAACATGGCGCATTGCGCTTGATCATCGCTTGACAGCGGGGATGCTGATTTATGCCAGTTTCAATCGCGGTTTCAAAGCAGGGCAATTCAATGTTGGATCGATGTGCACCGTCAATCTTGTCGGCACTGCCTGTCCGCAACAGAACATCGCGCCTCCTGTCAAGCCGGAAGTGCTCGACGCTTACGAGGTGGGATTGAAAAGCGATTTATTGGATCGCAGGCTGCGGCTTAACCTGTCTGGCTTCTATTATGACTATAGCAATCTTCAGGTTACGACATTGATCACGCCGCCTCCTATTGCTTTGCTAACCAACGCGGGCAAGGCCGAAATTTATGGCGGCGAGGCCGAAATTATCGGCGCGCTAACTCCAAAATTCACGCTCAATGCCAATATCGGCGTTCTTAACGCGAAGTATAAATCATTTTCGAGCGCCATAGTAACGGTGCCAAGATTAGTGGCTCCCTATAATAACGTGACTACCAATATCGATGCGTCCGGAAACAGATTGGAGCGATCACCTAAGTTCACGTCGTCATTAGGTGCAAACTGGGAAGTTGATACTGGACTAGGAACATTGAACTTGAATGCCTCTTGGGCGCACAATAGTGGGTTTTTTTGGGAAGCAAGCAACCGCGTCAAGCAGCCAGCATATGATGTAGTTAACATGGAAACTTCACTAGTGTTGCCGGGCAAGGACTGGAAGTTCCGCCTGTGGGCGAAGAATCTGCTGGGAGAGAAATACTATTCAAACGTGTCGGCCGCCGGTAGTGGAGATCAGGGATCGCCTGCCGCACCACGCACCTATGGGGTTGCGGCGGAATGGAAGTTTTAAATGGTCCAGGCCTCTCCCTTGTTTGCTCGGCCTACCACAACGCTTTCGGCTTGGTATGCCGTGTCTATATTTGTGGTCATGTTCGGATTTTCATTCATTGACCGGCTGATTTTATCTCTTCTTGCGCCATCCATCCATGAGCATCTCCACATTTCCGATACGCAATTAGGTATACTGTTCGGTATGGGGTTTGGCGTGGTATATGCCTTGATGGGCCTGCCTTTGGCTCATCTGCTTGACAAGCATCGCAGGGTGCCGCTGGTCGCGGCCGGCGTCGCCCTGTGGAGCCTGTGCACAGTCGCTTCTGGATTTGCGCCCAATTTTCTTTCGCTTATCTTTCTGCGTTCAGGAGTCGCTATCGGTGAGGCGGTGCTTTCGCCGGCGGTAATCTCTATCATTGCCGATCTTTTCCCCCGTGATAAGCGGGTTCTTCCCACCACAATCTATACTGCGGTTGGCGCGGTCATGTATACCGGCGCTCTCGTCTTCGGGGGGCTGATGTTTCAATTGGCGACGGGTATGTCCGCTTCTCTCGGGCTGGAGGCGTGGCAGATCACTTTCGTGCTGGTTGGGCTTCCCGGTCTGCTGCTCGCGCCATTGCTGTTACTCACTGTCCCTGAGCCGGTCAGAGTGGGCGACATCAAAGCGGAGGAGTTTGCCACTGTCAGTCAAGCATGGGCATATTTTCGTGGGGAGAGAAGACTTTATGGAGGTCTTTTCCTGGGTGCGGCCGCCATATCCATATGTAATAGCGCTAAGATTGCATGGGTGCCGACGTTATTGATCCGTAGTCATGGAATGCACCCTTCTCAGGCGGGGTACATGTTTGGCACGGTCGGGCTGTTATCCGGCTTCATCGGCGCGATTACCTGGCCGTCCGTCGTTCGTTTCTGGACGGCAAGGGGACGCAAGGATGCGCTGATCACCGTTTTCGCAATCGCCCTCACCATAAGCTGGATATGCTTCGGCCTTGTCGGGTTCATGCGGTCCTTGACATTCTTGTTCGTTGCAATCGGGATCGGGGGCTTTTTTTCGGCTGCGCTGGCGGTACTCGTGCCCATATTGATTCAGATGGTGACGCCAGGGCGCATGCGGGGGAGGGCCATGGCGCTTTACCTTACCGCAACAGGGCTTGTCGGACTGGGTCTCGGGCCGCCGCTTGCGGCCCTTATTTCCGACCAGTTCTTCAAGGGCCAGTTCGCGATCGGCTACGGATTGGCAGCTCTGATATTCGTTACAGGACCGTTCGCCAGTTTGGCAATCTGGTCTATCCGTGGGCCGTACCGCACCGCACTCGATAAGGCTGAAGTACTCGAAGAACTGTGATTGAACGCTGTTGAGGCCAGTTTCCGAAAACCCCTTGTTGCTTTCTTTTCGACAATTGCGCTGCTGCCGTTGTCCGGGATGTCTTGCAAGGGCGCGAACCCTATGCAGTACGCCCGCGCGATATGGTAGGCATAGCTTTTCTGTATCACCCGGCTCGTGCGCATGAGCGAAAGATGGGAACGTCGCTGGGGGATAATGCGCCCTTCATCGGTCATAGCAGAAGAATATGGCGCGCCGCTGTCACGGGGCGAGCGCTACGCGATTTGATGGAGGCTCTTTGCGCTCTCGGGATAGGTGAATGTCTGATGACTGGCGGTGTTTTTGATGGGCAAGCTCGCGCTTACCCAGTCTTTCGCTTCACCAGTGGCTGTCACGGACCTGAGCGCAGGGATGTCTCGTATTGACGGTTCTTGAAAACCAGAAACGGGAATTAGCAATGCTGAACATGAGCTTGGATCCCAAGCAAAACCGAATGATCGGGGAACTGGCCGCTGTTGCCACCGACCTTCGGAAATTCGCCCGCGAGGCTGAGGAAGCTGGAAAAGTACCTCAAGCGGTAAGGGTGGCTCTGGACGAATTCGGTCTGCCGGGTGCCGACGGATTCGCTTCGGGGGTCGAGGATGCGGTTTCTTTCTGTCTAGCGGCAGAATCACTGGCCTGGGCAGATGCGGGTATTGCCTATTCCTGGTTGGCATCGCGCCAGGTGGCCTGGATTATCGCGACCTGCGGCACTGAGGAGCAGAAAGCCAAATGGCTTCCTCGGTTCGCGAAGGACCCCTTCATGCCCGCCAGTTTGTTTCTGTACGAAGGGCGTGGCGCCACCCCTTCGGAAACGGATACCAAGATCCAACGCAAGGGTAATCACCTGGTCGTTAACGGCTATAAGTCGCCAGTAATGTATCCAAACGCTGAACTAGCCGTCATTATAGGGCGTGATGATGATGGCAAGCTGACCGCCGTGATCGCGGAAAACCCAGGCGATGCGGTGACGTTCAAAGCAGAGGAAACGGGCCGCAGGCTTGCCATGACGGCTTGCCCCTCTGCGCTCGAGGCCCGCATCACTGACTTGGCTCTCCCCGCGGACGCGGCGATGGAGTCCGAGGGGCTGCTTGGGGCTTTGACGACCTGTCGCATGGCCCATTCCGCAGTTTGCATTGGGACGGCGGCGGCGGCAACGCGCTATGCGGGCGATTACGCGCGTGAGCGGACTGCCTTTGGCAAGCCGATCATCGCCTTTCAGGGGGTGTCGTTCCCCTTGACTGACCTTCTCATAGAAGCCGATGCTCTTCGGCTGAGCGTTCTTGATGTAGTGACCGCAGACATAAGTCCGGAAGAACAGGAGCGCCGCGCCAACGTCGTGGTGGCGGAGGCAAACCAGTTCGTCGCTGACGGTGCCCGGGAGGGAGTCCAACTTATGGGTGCGGCAGGCATCGTGACGGACCATCCGCAGGAGCGTGTCTACCGCAACGCTGCGGTACTGGCGTCGATTGACTTCGACCCTCTGATCTCCGAGCTTTCGATACGCTGAGGTGCTTGCAGCCCGGTCGCAAGATCGCCAGCGTTTGTTCTGCAAGCCACTTTAATTTTAAGAGTGGGCGGGCGTGATTGCTTACCGGCTCTATTCAGTCGCGCGTAGGTCATTCGGTATGGCAAAATCCATAGCGCTTCTGGGGGATTTCCGCGGGACACATGTCATTGATAGCAGATTGAACGAACGATCGTCGAGAAAGCACGCGATCGTCTGTGCGGTACAAATGTGGATCATAAACAGATGCGGAACCGGTGTTGGGACTCCGCAGAGCAATTGTCGATGCTTTGCGATGAAGGCGGCCGCATACATAACGGAGTAAGGGCATGTTCAGTACGCGCGTAACTGAAATACTTGGAATCAAGCATCCCATCGTGGAAGGTGGGATGACAATGGCTGGGAATGGCGAACTGGCTGCTGCCGTGTCAGGCGGGGGCGGGCTTGGTGTCATCTCCACTAATCCTGGCTGGACGTCCAAGAGCGAGCGAGTCGAGACTGTCCGCCGCCACATTCGTATTGCCCGCGAACTGACGGACAAGCCGATTGGTGCCAATATGACACTCACCTATTTCGATGAATTCGCGCAGAATCAGCTCAAAATGCTGATTGAAGAAAAGATCGATGTAGTGACGACTTCAGCGGGCAATCCCAAACTCGTGCTGCCGCACCTTAAAGCAGCCGGGATCAAATCAATCTGTGTCGTCAGTAATGTAAAGCAGGCGTTGTCGGCGCAGCGGGCCGGTGCGGACATCGTGGCCTGCGAGGGCTATGAGGCGGGCGGCCTCGAGGGGCCAGACGAACTGACTACAATGGTCCTGACGCCGTTGGTGGTGGACGCGCTTGACATCCCGGTGATCGCGGCGGGAGGCATTGGCGACGGAAGGGCCTTCATGGCTGCGCTGGCCCTGGGCGCAGAAGGGGTTCAGATGGGAACAGCGTTCATCGCTGCGGCCGAATGCGCTGCTCACCGAAATGTGAAGGAGGCTATCGTTGCATCTACCGACCTTGCAAGCCTCATCATCCACCGAAGCCGAGGCCAACTGTCCCGTGTGCTTAGAACGCCCTTCACGGAGAAAGTCCATGAACTCGACAAACGCCATGCCGAAGAAGAGTTGCAGGCCCTGATGGGATCGGGTCCTCGCGTCGACACCGATACGCCAGCCAACTTCAACCGTGGCTACCGTGGTCAGATGTTGGGTGACCTCGAAACCGGCTATTCGTCAGTCGGGCAAGTGGCGGGCATGCTCAAGGGCATTAAGCCGGCTGCCAAGGTGATCAGCGACATAATCGCCGAAGCAGAGGAGATTGCTCACCAATGGGCGGCAAGGGTGCCCGGGAGGCGCGCTTCGGCATTTGCCCAGCAAGCATAGATCCGCTCGACGAACGGGAGGGTGGCGGCCGCTGACGGGATCTGCACTCTTCGCAATCAGATGCTAAAGATATCCGTCAGGAACAATCTGTCAGTAAGGAGGTTCAGTGGGGCCGCTCGATTCCATCCGCATCGTCGACATGACCTCTGTCCTGATGGGGCCATCCGCAACCCAAATGCTGGGCGATATGGGTGCCGAGGTGATCAAAGTAGAGGCGCCTGATGGCGACCTCATGCGCCAGGTCGTACCATATCGGACGGAAGGGATGGGCGCGTTGTTCATGAACGCGAACCGCAGCAAGCGAAGCATCTGTCTCGACCTGAAGAAGGCCTCCGGCAAGGCTGCCCTTTTCGAACTGATCAAGGACGCGGATATCCTGGTCTACAATGTGCGTCCGCAGGCCATGGAGCGGCTGGGGCTGGGCTATGAAGCGGTGGCTGCATGCAACCCGAGGCTGATTTATGCCGGGGTATACGGCTTCGGTCAAAGCGGACCCTATGCGGCAAAGCCAGCTTATGACGATCTGATTCAGGGCGCGTCGGGAATGTCGGCGCTTATCCAACGGTCCGGTGGTGGCATACCCCGCTATGTGCCGACTGCTATAGCCGATCGCGTCGTTGGGCTAGCTGCTGTGGGCGCAATTTGCGCATCGATTGTTGCTCGGGACAGGACAGGCCTGGGGCAGCGCGTTGACGTGCCGATGTTTGAGACGATGGTTCAGTTCGTTCTGGCGGACCATCTGGCAGGTCTCAGTTATGATCCGCCGCTCGACCGGGGCGGCTATCCACGTCAGCTTTCGCCGGAGCGTCGGCCTTATCAAACCAGCGACGGCTATGTCTGTGCTCTCGTCTATAACGATAAGCATTGGAAAAACTTCCTGTCCGCGATCGGCATGGTCGACCTGCCCGATCGCGACCCACGCTTCGCAACCTTTGCGGCGCGAACGGCGAATATCGATTATGTCTATGGCGAACTGGCGCGGTGGTTCCTTTCCCGTACAACTGCGGAATGGCTCGATCTGCTAGAAAGGGCGGATGTTCCGGCCATGCCGATGCACGATCTAGAAAGTCTGCTCGTCGACCCGCATCTTGAGCAGGTGGGTTTCTTTCAGCCAGTCGACCATCCCACCGAAGGGAGGATGCGATCAATGCGTCTGCCGATGACCTGGTCAGGCACACCTACGCGGATCGACCGCCTGCCGCCGGTTAAAGGCGAGCATGGGCGCGAGGTTCTGCTGGAAGCAGGCCTGAGCAAGGACGCTGTAGAGTCGATGCTGGCCGACGGCTCCCTCATTCTTCCTGAAACGAGTGCGGCATCAGCCGACCGACGCAATTAAGGGGCAATTCCGTGGACTTCACGTTGAGCGAAAACCAGCTGTCTGTCAGCGATGCCGTCAATGCGATCTGCAAGAAATATGATGACGATTACTGGCTGAAGCGGGACAAGGATGGTGCCTTTCCCAGTGACTTCTACCAGGAATTCGCGGATGGCGGCTGGCTGGGCATCTGCATTCCGGAGGAATATGGCGGCGTGGGGTTGGGCCTTGCCGAAGCATCGACGATGATGCGCGCCATTTCGGAATCGGGCGCAGGTATGTCCGGGGCGTCCAGCATCCATATCAATATATTCGGGCTTAATCCGGTCGTTGTCTATGGCACCGATGAACAGAAGCGCAATGCGCTGCCTCCGATGGTGAGCGGCCAGGACAAGGCCTGTTTTGGGGTGACCGAACCCAATACCGGACTCAATACGACCCAACTGAAGACCCGCGCCGTTAAGAAAGGCGATCACTATGTCGTGGACGGACAGAAGGTCTGGATTTCAACGGCACAAGTCGCCAACAAGATACTGCTCCTGGCCCGGACAACGCCGCTGGAGGAGGTGAAGAAACCAACGCACGGCCTTAGCCTATTCTACACCGATCTCGACCGCACGAAGATAGAGGTGCGCGAGATTGAAAAGATGGGGCGTAAGTGCGTCGACTCCAATGAGCTTTTCATCGAAGGATTTGCAATCCCGGAAACCGATCGCATCGGGGAAGAAGGTCGCGGTTTCGAATATATTCTGGAAGGCATGAATCCGGAGCGGGTACTGATCGCCTCCGAAGCAGCGGGGCTAGGTTATGCAGCGCTGCGCCGCGCCACGAACTATGCGAAGGAAAGATCGGTGTTCAACCGACCGATCGGTAAGAACCAGTCCATTCAGCATCCGCTTGCAACCAACTGGATGGAACTGGAGGCGGCATGGCTGATGATCCAGCGAGCGGCTTGGGAATATGACCAGGGTTTGCCGTGTGCGGCTAGCGCAAATACGTCGAAGTATCTCGCGGGTGAAGCGGGGTTCAACGCTTGTCAGCAGGCAATCATGACACATGGGGGCTTTGGCTATGCCAAGGAGTATCATGTCGAGCGCTACCTGCGCGAATCCCTAATTCCGCGGATCGCGCCGGTCAGTCCGCAGCTCATCCAGTGCTATATAGCCGAGCGTGTGCTTGGTCTTCCAAAATCTTACTGACGCGGGCGAAGGAAGTTCCCATGAACCTGCATTTCGAAGAGGTCGAGCCGAGATAGGCGTTCTACCACATCCGTGCCACGAGGCAGCTGATGCGCAGCCTGCTTTTCGTTCCGGGCGACAGCCGACACGAATTCGACAAGATGCGGCTTCGTCGCGCTGATGGCTTGATGCTCGACTGAAGGCCCGGGTTGCGGCTACGGGAACTGATGCGGGGGCGGAAGACCTTGCTGCCTCGTTTGGCGCGGTCCTCATTTTGATCCCGACGATAATCCTATAGAAGCAAAACGACATTTTTTTCGGCCGCAACCAAGTGATTGGATCATAGATCGGCAATTGATTGGCGACGTCGGGCATCCGGAGGATGTCGCCTTGCCGGAAATGGCTGCTTTCTGGCGAGGCGGCGGTCATCAATGGTTGTAGGGCTGTCCCTCGATGGCTGCCATCTTGCACAGTAGAAGATGCTAGGCGCAAAAATGTGGGCATGATCGTGCCCTCTTTCGACGAATGATTTCACTGATTAGGCGATAGCCTCAGGGATCGAGACAGCGCGTCGTCCAGATCGCGCCGAAAACGAATGCTGACGTCCGCATCGGTGACTAGATCGAAGCCATGGCTCGCCCCCGGATAGAGATGCAGTTCGACACGAACGCCGGCGTGAAGTAGACGGACACCATAATCGAGGCTCTCGTCCACGAAGAGGTCCAGCGCGCCTACTGCAATGTAGGTGAAAGGCAGGCCCGTCATGTCACGCACCTTGGCGGGAGCGAAATGTCCGGCCCGTTCTGCCTGTATCGGCTGTCCTCCTCGGAGCGCACGCCATCCAAAACGATTGGATGCGCGCGTCCAGCCGAACTGGCCGCTTGTCGGATTTTGCGCACCGTCAGGCGTCCCGGTCCGGTCGTCCAGCATGGGATAGATCAGGAACTGACTCGCAAGTTTGGGTCCGCCGCGATCTCGCGCCAGAATTGCGAGTGCCGCTGCAAGCCCGCCTCCTGCGCTTTCGCCCAGAAGGCTGATGCGGTCGGGGTCGATCCCGATGGCATCGGCATTCGCGGCAAGCCAGGCCACAGCTGCGTAGCAGTCCTCCAATGGCCCAGGAAAAGGTGTTTCGGGAGCCAGCCGATAGTCAACGGATGCCACGATCGCGCGGTGCCGCGTAGCAAGACGTTCGTCGGAGCCGTCGTTCATGCCGGCCGTTCCCATGATAAAGCCGCCACCATGAATGTGTAAAATAGCGGGCGCAGGCGACGGTAGCCCAGCAGGGCGGTGAATGCGGATAGGCACACTCGGCTCGTCATCGTAGAGCCGGGGCGCCATCACCACTTCTGGTGCGGTCGCGGCCGGAGGAAGGATTGTGGCAAGCGTCGTCAGGAGACGGTCGCGTATATCGGAGAGGTTCGCGCAGTCGGCGCTGATGGAAAGTGCGGGATCTTCGAGTGCCGCTAGATCAGGATCGAGGAGATTGCGTGACATGGGCCGCACCTTTGCCTGGAAATAGCGGCATCATCTTTTTATATATCCGCCGAAATGAATCGGCGGATAGGCCGCGCGCAACTGCCATGCGCGCAGCCGCTTCTTCAGGCTAAGCGAGCAGTCCTCTCTCCGTCAGTACCGCTTCGGCTGACCGGATTCCCTCAACCCCCGCAGGGATACCGCAGTAGGTACCGACCATAACCATGGCATGGCGGATTTCTTCGACCGTGCAACCATTGTTGATCGCACCGCCGATATGCGTCTTCAGTTCCGGCACGCGGCCCATACAGGCGAGCATTGTGATGACCAGCAGACTGCAATCCTTCGGCTCCAACGGACCAAGCGCCCAAGCTTCCCCAAAGCAGGTCTCGTCTGTTATATCGCGCAACGGCCGATTGAAATCGTTGGTACTGTCGCGCCGGCGTTCAAAATATTCGTCACCCAGGGTGCCACGCAGGATCGCCCGGCCCTTTTCCATTCTGTCTGTCGTCATGCAACTGGCTCCTGTGCCGTTTGTGTGCCGAACTGTGTGCCGGCCCATCCTTCGAAAATCTTGATGAGGTTGCCATAATCCTGGTCGCCATATCCTTGGGACAGGGCAAAGGCGATGAACTGGCGGGTTTGCTGGCTGATAGGCATGGTGACGCCAAGCCGTTCGGCTTCAGCGAGGCAGAGGCGAACATCCTTGTCGAGCAGAGCCGAGGTAAAGCGCGGAGGAAAGCTGCGGTTCACGACACATTGCGGGATCTTGATCGAGGTCGCGAAGGATTGACCGCTCGATACATTGATGACGTCCAGCATCGTTTGCGGGTCTAGGCCGGCCTTCGCACCGAGCACCAGCCCCTCAAAGGCCGAGATGGCCGACACCGCACACAACGTATTGTTGATGAGCTTCATCAATTGTGCAAGGCCGGGCTGGCCACCCAGGTAGAACAGGTTCTTGCCAATGGCTTCCAGCGCTAGCCTCACATCGTGATAGGCTGCATCCTCACCAGATATCATGATCGTGAGCGTGCCGGCCTCTGCGCCGATCGTGCCGCCGCTTACAGGTGCATCGACCAGGCGAATGCCGCGCCTACCTAACTCAGCGCCAATTCGCTGCGCGGCCGAAGGTCCCGATGTTGACAGGTCCACGATCGTGCGGACTGAGCCCGCGCCAAGGCCGCCTTCGCCGATGAGCACGGTGTCGACGATGTCGGGAGTTGGTAAGCAGACCAAGCCGCATTCGACTTGGTTGGCGAGTTCAGAAACTGAGTCGGCGCGCTTGGCGCCTGCGTCGACAAGAGTCTGCACGGCGGCATCATTGAGGTCAAAGACAACCAGTTCATGACCAGCGTCGCACAATCGGCGCGCCATGTGCAGTCCCATGCTACCCAATCCAACAAAACCCAGTCTCATCTTATTTCCTATTTTCATGAGGTCCGGTTTCGCCTGGAAGGCGGCACCGATGACCATGCCGTTGTGAGCGGATGTGAGACCTATCGCCTGGACTAAGCAGCTTTGGCGTAGATCATTTCTTGCGACCGAGGCGCGTCGCCAACGTCATAGCCACGCTCGTAAAGGTAGCTAGCGCAGCGGCGCAGACCAATTGCGATATGCTTTTCGACCGTGCTCACCGAAATACCGAATTTCGCGGCAATCTCTTTGTGAGATTGGTCCTCCAGCTTGCGCATCAGAAAGATTCTGCGGCACTGGGCCGGCAAATGCGAAATTGCCTCTTCTAGCAGCAAGAATTTCCGGTGGCTGTCGATCCGATCCTCGCCGGAGACCTCCTCATTGCCTACGTCTAGCTCGGCATAATCCTGCACCAGCGTAGTGGTCGTATTCCACATTTTAGCGCGATCGTTGAGGGCGAGGTTTCTAGCAATGCGGAACAGGAATGCCTTGGGCATCTCTACAGTTTGGGTGGCCGAGGCCGAAATCGCACGTAAAATCGCTTCTTGAGCAATGTCTTCGACGTCTTCGGCAGTCGGGAGCAAGCGTCCGAGAAACCGCTTAAGCGCGGTCTCATGCTGAAGAAAGGAGCGGACAGTGGGCGATAGCTCACATCCACGCCAGCTCGCGGGCAAAGGCTTCACATGAGAAATGATTGCGCTTGCTATTTCCACTGCACCTCTCCTTCGTCCGTGCGATCTGATCGTCCGCATCGAATCATTAACATGCCGTCTACCCGGACTGTAAATCGCACAGGGAAAGGATGTCAATGCCTCTAGACAATCATGTTTGAGGCTGAGTATCGGTGGGCGACGCTGGCGGTTCTTCGGGCGCTACGCATACTTCCTCTTTTTTTCCGAGTTAGAGCAAATGCGAGCACAGAATGATCAAGACGATAGGACACTTGAGGTAGCGAAGGAGCCGCGGCCGATTAAGGTGCGGCGGGCGCAAGCAGAGCGAAGCGAAACCATGCGACAGCGCCTGCTTGAAGCGGCATTGGCGATTTTAAAGCAACGGGGTTTGGCCGGTTTTCGGACAGCGGATGTGATCGAGAGGGCAGGGGTTTCAAAGGGCGCATTGCTGCACCATTTCCCCACTAAGGTCGGCTTGATCGTCGCAGTGTTCGAAGGGCTCTACGATGCGGAAGAGGCAAAGGCACGTCCTTCTAAGCGTCGCACCACCTTGGTTGAAACTCTAAGTGATCTGATTTCAGACAGTCATGCCTTCTTCTTTGGCGAGTCTTTTTCAGTGACACTGGACATCACGATTTCAGGTGCACGAGATCCCGAACTAAGGGATGCGATATTTGGATCTGTCCGGGGCTTCCGAAAAAGAGCCGAGCTTGCCTGGGCGGAACGGCTGATGGCATTCGGTGTGTCGCGGGATCGCGCTTACGATGCGGTACGCATGGTCAACGGAACGGTGCGGGGCCTTGCCGTCCGTACTTTATGGGAGACAGATCTTCCGCTTTCTCGGCGACTTGAGCATGACATGGCCGAGATGTTAGCGGAGTACTTGTCAAAATAGATGTGTGACGCCCGATTTTGAAATTAGCAGAATAAGGCATGTCCCCAACCTCATACTCTCATTTAGGCCACGATTTCAGACCGATCTTGATTGGGAATGGCGTACATCATCTTGTCATGGGCCGATTATTAATATACCATCTGGACGGTTTGTTTTTGAAGATTCATAGGTCCAGCGACCGGTCAGGCGAAAGCACTTAACTGGCTCGGTATGTTGGAAGCTAGGGCAACCTGCCCGCTCCCAATCTCTTTGAAAGATGGTCTTGAACTTATGAAGGATGATGTTGACCAGCCTACCTATGACTATGTCATCGTAGGGAGCGGAGCAGCCGGCTCGGTTCTGGCGAACCGATTGAGTGAGAACCCTTCAATAAGGGTGCTGCTGCTCGAGGCAGGTGGTTCGGACCGGAGCGTTGCACATCTGGTGCCTAAGAACGCCTATTATACAATGACGGACCCCCGGTATACGAAGCTTTATACGATCACGCCCTCAGATGACGGGGCCGCGGATGAATGGCCGCGCGGGCGCGTGGTTGGCGGGTCCACGACTATCAACGGCATGATGTGGAATCGCGGTTGGGCACCGGCCTATGACGCCTGGGAAAAGGCGGGCAACGAAGGATGGAACTGGCGCCGCTTCTTGGAGGCCTTCAGAGCGCTGGAGAACCATGAGATGGGGGGCAGCGCAGTTCGCGGCGGTAGCGGCTTGGTGCCGATAAGTGTCGCTCATCCGCGCGAGCCTGTCAGCGAAATATTCATCGCAACCTTGGCACGACATGGCATAGGCTTTGTTGAGGACGTCAATTCGAGCGGCGACGAACGGGTCGGGTATCTCTGCTCGAATATTCGGCGCGGCCTCCGGGTTAGCGCTGCACGTTCCTTCCTCGGCAATGCACGCGGCCGGCGCAACCTTACCATTCTGGATCGAACGGAGGTTGAGCGGATCAGTTTCGAAGGAACAAGGGCAATAGGTGTAGAGGCGTTAAGAAACGGCAAGCCGGTGCAATTTTTCGCTCGCCGCGAGGTATTGGTTTGCGCTGGCGCGCTTGAAAGCCCGATGCTCTTGGAACGCAGCGGCATTGGCGATCCGGCTATCCTTGCCGCCGCCGGTGTGAAACTGCGCGTGGCGAGTCCCAATGTCGGTGAAAAGCTGCAGGATCACTGCGGCAGCATCCTGTTCCAGGTTCGGCTTAAAAACGATAACGCCGGCTACAACCAGCAGGTGAACAGCCTTCTTAAGCAAGCATGGACCGGCTTCAAGTATCTGTTTACGCGACGAGGCGTCATGTCGTTCGGAGCGTATAATCTTTCGGTCATATTTAAATCCGATCCTACATCGCCTCATCCCGACACACAGGGCTATTTCACCCCATTGTCATCCTCTGTTACGGATCCAAATACAGGCCGCCTCAAGGTCGATAGCTTCGGCGGGGCAATGTTCGTGACATATCCGATGTATCCTACCAGCACAGGGTCCATTCACATCACTGGCCCTGCCACAGGAGATCAACCACGCCTCGTTCCAAGTCTTCCTGCTACCGAACATGATCGGGCGTTGACCGTAAAGATGTTCCACAAGGCTCACGAGATATTAGCGACGCCTCCATTCTCCACTCTGGTCAAAGCCGAGTTGATGCCGGGAACTGACTTCGAGAATGATGACGCAATCGTTGCTTACGCCCGAAAAACGGGCGGACGGGGCTATCATACGTTGGGGACGTGCGCGATGGGTCCTGCAGAGGACGATGTCGTCGACAACCGCTTGCGTGTTCGGGGTGCGTCTAATTTACGCGTAGTTGACGCGTCGGTATTTCCCACGGCCACGGCTGGAAACAACAATGCGCCGACGCAGGCACTGGCCTGGATTGCCGCCGACCTCATCCTGGAAGATGCTGATATCCTATAGAAGCACGTGGTGTGCCGGTGGAGCGGGGACACTGCTCGACCGGCAATGATGGCGGCCGCTAATCTGGGCCGCTTTCTGCTTCTCTGTGGTCATCTGATCAAGGGCGATCAAGATTTGCCGGGGGTTGCCGGAAAGATAAATCATGGTGACGGTCGCCGCCCAGGAGGCGTGTCTTTTCAGAACTCTGCGGCCTTATAGCATTAAGTCGATGAAGGCGATCTGGCCACAAGCCAGATCGCCTTCATTATGCCGTTAGAAAGTATATCCTACCCGGACGCCGTAAGTAGCTGGCGGTGCATAGGAAACGCAGGCACAAGTCGAATTGAGGAAGTTGCCAAGAATACGTTTGGTATCGGTAACGTTCTCACCCCAGAGTGTCACCGTCAAGCCTTCAAGATCGGCTGGCGAGAAAGATGCGCTCAGGCCAAGGGTGGCATACGGCTTTTGTGAATAAACATTCCCGACATCATAATAAACGCGCTCGGAGGCATATCCATTCGCGGAGAAGGAAAGTTTTCCGACGTCCAGTTCCTTTGTGTATGTCGCTGACACGTTCATCGTCGCCTTCGGCGCGCGGGGAAGCTGCTTACCGGTCGCAGACGCGGCTGGCGTCAGAACCTGGCCTGTTCCCGAGGCGTTCGGAAGGTTCCATGATGCGTTTTCATAGCTGGAGAATGACGCATCAAGCAGGGATATGCCGGCCGTCAGACGCAGTTCGTTTGTAACCTGGGCGTCCACATTGACCTCTGCACCGTACATCTTGGCCACGGCCGCATTGGACAACTGACCAAGGCTGGTTGTGGCATTGGGAGGGCAGGGGGCGTTCAGGCAGCGGTTGGTAAACAGCAAAATTTGGATGTCGGTCAGACGATAGGCGAAGAGCGCCGCATCCACGTGTAACCACGAGCTTGGTGCAGATTTCACGCCCACTTCAAAGGCCGTGATCTTCTCAGGCTTGACCGAAATCGGTGCCGCACAAGATCCAGGCGTTGCAGCATTGGCTGCCGCGCACTGAGCCGGCGTTTGCCCGAACGGTATAGTCGTCGTGTCGAAGTTGCCGCTTTTAAAGCCAGTGCTGTAAGTAAAATAGAGGTTGGTATTTGCGGAGGCCTCATAGCGTACCGAAGCGCGCTGGGTCAGGCTGTTGAACGTGCGGCTGCCCCAGTCGTAGAAGGGTGCATCGTCCACTGCGCCTGAAACAAAAGACCCAATCAGGTCTCGTTTCTCATGACTGTAGCGAAGCCCGCCTATGACGCTGAGTGCATCGGTCAACTGATAGGTAGCCTCGCCATAGAATGCATAGGCATTTGTGCGTTGCCCACCCGTCAACGTCACAGCAGATGCAGAGCCTGGGAGATCCGTAACAATTTTGTTGGGATCCCAGACGTTGCGGTTATAGTAATAATTCGCGCCTGCGATGAAACTGAATCCGCCAAATTTCCGCGATGCAAAATTGAGTTCAACGGATTTCGATTTGTCACGGGTAGTCAAGTAATAATTTACGCCAGTAAACGGTGCTGGCGGAGCACCCGCGAATGCAGGCGTCGTTTCCTTGGTCGTCGCGCGAAAATAGGATGCGCGAAGATCGATATCGCCGACCGACGTCTCCTGGCTGATCTGGATGCTCGCATTGTCTGTCTTTGAAGTCTCCGGGATTGGGACATTCGTCGCGACATCATACGCCTTGGTCGGAATGACCGCACCAGGGAAGGCCTTGGCTAAGGTTATCCCATTGAGCGGGAACCATAGCTCAGCGGAGGCATCGGAATGCTTGCCGGTGAAACCTGAGATCAAGACCCGTGTGGTGTCGGTTGGGGTAAACAAAATCTTGGCGCGGAAGGCGTGATTCTTGATCTTGTTGAGACGAACGCCGGGAACGAGATTGTTATAGTAGCTATCGGCGCGCTCGTAGTAGCCCGAGACACCTACGGCTAGTGTATCTTCAATAATAGGGCCAGTGAGAAAGCCCTTCAGAATTAAATCGTCGAAGCGCCCGTAGCTCGCACTGAAATCACCGCCCAGATCCTGCATCTGCGGATCTTTGGTAAAGATCTGAATGGCGCCGCCCGTAGCGTTACGACCGAAAAGCGTACCTTGCGGGCCTTTCAGTACGTCGATACGGCTCACATCAGGCAGGTCGAGCGAAAGCGCGGCGCCGCTCGACATATAGATATTGTCCACATAAGTTGCCACGTTCGGATCAGTACCGGGCTGGGTGACGAATGTGGAAACGCCGCGAATGGCGGGAATGGTCGCAGGCCCAACTCGGTCCATCTTCAGACCTGGCACGACCGAGGTGAGTTGCATGCTATTGGTAACGCCAGACCGCGTCAGTGTGTCGGACGATAGCGCGGTTATGCTGATCGGCACGTCGCGGATATTTTCCGATCGCTTCTGCGCGGTCACGATTATATCGCCCAAGCCTTGCTCCGCAGCTTGTGGTTCGGCTTCGGGTGCTTGTGGAGAAGCGGCACTCGGCGCGGTTTGCGCAAACGCCGCCGGAGCGTGGATTAAGATACCAGTGCAAGCACTCGCCATCAGCAGGCGTCGCAGCCTTACGGAAATGTTCATTAACTTCCTCCCCTACTTTTCTTGCTAACTCTATCGATTGGATTTGGAGAGCCGCGATATCCTTACTTGCAGCCCTTAAACCCAATGACCGTTGGAGATATGAAAACCCCCATCTCAAAGCTGCTATACGTTTGCGGCTCTTCAACAGATTAGGAACACGTCTCTGTTCGAGGGACTGAACCCGACGCGCAAACCTCCGGCCCGACGGAACACAAGTGTTTTTAACTTTTTCCTACCGAACGACGAATTAATGCTCGGCCTTAAAGTGCGCTTGAGAATGGATGTACCGGCTAAGCGAAGAAGACGGCCGCAGACTGTTCTTCGCTGTTGAAGCGCTCGGGCGCGATGCGACTATTTTACTGGGAGCAAAGGCCCACGGTTCTCCATGGGATATCGGCGCGGTCATCTGGTAGGTTCCATCTTCGTGGGCGTTACATACCCGGACCCCGCATGGCGGCCTTCATCCAGCAAAGGCATGAGCAGGACGACCGATGCCATCGGCATTGCTCCTCAGCTACAGCCAGATTGGCACTTTTGCTCTGATTCTGCGATCATCGACCCTACGCACTCCGGGTTGGTTCTTCGGCAGCCAGAGTTCGCCTGCCGCCCGCGCCTCGTCCAATAGCCGGAACGACGCACGCGACGATGCAAGAGTCTCCTGCTTTCAGCGGAGCTTCCCAATCAATGTAGGCCTCGGTTTCAAAAGCCTGGTCGAGTCAGGACTCTAGGTTAATTCCAATCCGGGCCATGATCCATCCATTCGCCATTCGGCGAGCGCGTTGTTGTAGGCAGTGGCTCCGCCCGCAAAAAATCCGTTTCGAATGGTCTGGTCGTCGAGCTGTCCCTCGTTATTGAGGTAGCTTGGCGTACAATCCCTTTGGAAGCGACGGCGGGTCTCAGCGAACGACATGACCCGGTCGACCCATGCTTTTTCCGCCTCTGGCGTTGGTTCCATCGTTCGGATGCCGCGCGCCTGCGCGTGCGAGACAAGAAACGCTATGTGCTGGCTCAGTTCGTTGAAGAGGTAGGTGAAGTTAGGCGTGATAGCTTGCTGTGCATTGCCCAGAATAAAGCAATTGGGAAAGTCGCGCATGTGCAGCCCGAATAAGGAGCTGAATCCGTTTCGCCAAAGTTCCGATATGTGTCGGCCGCCCCGACCTATGATGTCGAAGCCTAGCCGGTGATCGATGTCGGTCAGGAACTCAAAGCCAGTTGCGTAAATTAGGCAGTCGAGCTTATATTCCTTCCCATTGGCGATCACACCATCCTCTATCACCCGATCGACCCCTTGCCCGTCGGTATCCACAAGAGTGACGTTGGGAAGGTTGAAGGTTTGCAGATATTCATCGTGGAAGCCTGGCCGCTTGCACAGCAGATTGTACCAAGGCTTGAGCGACGCCGCCGTTGCGGAATCTTCCACGATGGCTTCCACACGTGCGCGTAGATCCTCCATTGTACGAAAGTCGGCGATTTGCCGTTTTTCGCGTGTTTCGGGATCGTCGGCCGCCAGGCTATTGAGGCGCGCCAGCGACTGGCTCCAGCAGTCGTTCACCATGTCAGTCGCCACGGCTTCGCCCGCGATAGTGGCATTAAAATTATCCATCCGCTCCTTCTGCCAGCCAGGCTTCAGGCTTGCGGCGAAATCCGGATCCGTGGGCTGGTTTCCACGGACGCCGACAGTTGCCGGAGTTCTTTGAAAAACATAAAGTTGCTTCGCGCTACGGCCCAGGGGAGGGATGCACTGCAATGCTGTGGCGCCTGTACCGATGACGCCCACCGTCTTGTCGCCCAGCCGATCCAGGAGGGGGTGTCCCGGTGCACCGCCAGTATAATCGTAATCCCAGCGGCAGGTATGGAACGCCTTACCCTTGAAGGACTTGATACCCTCGATCCCAGGCAGCTTAGGCCATGGAAAGGGTCCGGGTGACATGCAGACAAAGCGGGCGTGGATCGTATCGCCGCGATTGGTAGAAATCTCCCAACGCGCGGCCCCGTTGTTCCAGACCATGCCGGTCACGGTCGTCTGGAACAGGGCCCGTTCATACAGTTCATAGCGTCTCGCGATCTGCTGGGCATAGCCCAGTATCTCTCCGCCCGGCGCATACTTCTGGCTGGGAAGGCTCCCAAGCTCTTCCAGAAGAGGGATATATATATAGGCTTCGATGTCGCAGGCCACGCCAGGGTAGCGGTTCCAATACCATGTGCCACCGAAGTCGCTGGCCCGATCGATCATCAGCAGATCGTCAATCCCGGCATTGCGAAGCCGCGCGGCGGTAAGGAGTCCGCCGAACCCACCACCCACTATCGCTACCTCGACCTCATCGTGGCGAGGCGCGCGCGAAGGTTCGGCTTTGGCATAAGGATCGTCCAAAAACGCGTCGAGACCGGCATCGATTACGCGATATTGCTGCGCGCCCTCAGCCCGCAGACGCTTCTCGCGCTCTTCCTGATATTTTTTGGCAAGCACGTCTGCATCGAAATTGTCGATTGTTGAGACGCCAGGTGCTGAATCGTCCATTATCACTCCCGAGGGCGGCGTTGGTTCTTGTTGTAAACAGACATTCCTAAATGCCAAATCCGCCATTGGTGCGGCGATCATATCATCGGTTGGCGAACTGAACGTTGGGAATTTATGGGGGCAACGGGAGGCTCGGTGGTCTAGTTTCGAAACGGATAGGGCTAAGAACGGGGCGCTGAATCATAGGCGGCCACCAACCCGCCAACCGTAGATAAAGCAAAAAATGCGGATCGGCCGCTGAGGACTGCAAGAAATGAATGACATAAGAAGGAAGAATGTAAAGAACCTCCCTGTCGCTGTTATCATAGGCGCGACATCGAAATGGCAGGCTGACGGCCCAAATACGAAACTGGCGCACGGATCGGCTGTGGACGACAGCGATGTGCCCGTCAGTATTCGCTGGGGCATAGGCGGGGCGATCGCTCAGAAGTTCGCGGCGGAGGGCTATTTTGTCGTCATGACTACGCGCACGGCCGCCAATGCGGAAGGTCTTGCTGCAGCAGTGGAGGCGCAGGGCGGTGCATGCATGATTGTCGAACTGGATGTGACATCGCAGGATTCGATCAAGGAGGCCTTCCAGCTCATACGTAAGGAAGGCGGGGATCCGGATGTCCTGGTCTACAACGCCGGTTATCTGGAAGGCCGCACCTTACCCAAGGAGATGGAGCTGCTGGAACATTTTCCCATCGAAATGTTCGATACCGCGCTCCAGATCGCGGCGCGGGGGCCATTCCTGGTTGCCAAGGAAGTGCTGCCGGCAATGCGTGAGCGGCAAAGCGGATCAATCTTCTTCTCGAACAATACCGAATGCTTGCGCGGGCGGAAGCGCGGTACGGGCGGCTCGCTTTATTATCCGCGGGTCATGATGCGCAATCTGGCGCAGGCGCTGACAGAGGAATATTCGGAATTTGGCGTTCATGTTGTCAATCTTGTCATCGATGGTGGCATTGATTCACCCGGGGTTCGGGCGATGCCCACAGGCGGGAGCAAAGGCACGCCGGCCGTACTCGCGGGCGGGCTGTCCCTTATCGACCCCATGAAGATCGCGGAGGCGGTGCATTATCTGCACGGCCAGCATCCATCTTGCTGGAGCCATGAGATTCAGCTCACGCCCTTCGATCGCAAGCCGGCATATTAAAGCTACAGCAGAAGGCCTCATCAATGGCAGCCCAATACGACATCGATAAAGACCGGCTGGCTGGCAAAGCCGTTATCGTCACCGGTGCGGGCCGGGGGCTCGGAGAGGCATTTGCTCGTCATGCGGCTGCCTGCGGTGCGCATGTCATCGTCAATGACGTAGATCTGTCCGAGGCCCAAAAGGTGGTTGAGGCCATCAAGGCAGATGGAGGATCAGCAGTCGCGAGCGGCCATTCAGTCGCCGATCCAACCGCTGCACGCGAACTGGCGGAACTGTGCATAGACCGGTTCGGGAAAATCGATGGCCTCATCAACAATGCTGCGGTCTTCTACATAGCGGCAATTAATGAGGAGCGGATCGCGGAGGCAGAGCGGCTGGTTGGCGTCAATCTTTTGGGAGCCATGCACTGCGCTGCAGCGGTTGCTCCGCATATGCTTGCGGCTCGACGGGGATCAATCATCAATCTTGCGTCGAGCGCAGCCTTTGGTCTGGCAGGACGCGGCGCCTATGGCGCGACGAAGGCGGCCCTCATTTCCCTTACATATAGCTGGGCATTGGAACTGAAAGCCTATGGTGTTCGGGTCAATGCCTTGTCACCCCGAGCCTCGACGCGCATGAACAGCAGTACGCCCGGCATGGGCGACGTTCGAGACATAGCTCCGGTGGCGACATTCCTCTTGAGCGATCTGTCTGATCAGATCACGGGGCAGTGCGTCCGCGCCAGCGGACTTGATCTGGCATGGACACTGCCGACCCAATACGCGCCGCTAATCCGGCGAGATACTCCCGGCACACAGGGCGTTGCGGACGCGCTGGCTAAGGCCGAGCCGGGGCTCCAGCCATTTGGTTTTGTTGCCTGACGCATCATTGCGATCTTTGGATCGGGAGAGCGGCTGATGCTAATCGGACATAGCGGGATGCGCGTTCCCGGCACTGGTGGCGATCGGTCGATTCCCTCATATGTGCCACCGGAACTGGTGTTTGAGCCGGACTACGAGGCGCCAAACACGCTTGTCGATCCCTTTAGCGTGACGGCGGGCATCTATGATGATCTGCCCCCGGTGTTCTACTGGCCACGTCCGCTGCCCGGACGTTATGACGGTACGTGGGTGGTGACGCGGTACAGCGATATTCGGGAGGTTTATCAGAACGACGCCCTTTATTCATCACGCAACGCCGCTAACTTCCAGGCTACCGTGGGCGAGACCTTCCAGATGCTCCCGCAGGCAATGGACGCACCTGCGCACGCCAAATATAGGGCCCTTCTGAACCCTTGGTTCTCACCCAAGGCAGTCACCGCACTTGAACCCTATGCCCGGCAGGTCATCGAAGACCTCATCGATTCCTTCATCGATAAAGGGATATGCGACGCGGCCTATGATTTCGGTCGGCTTTATCCGGTGCGTGTTTTCTTGCACCATATGGGCCTGCCACAGGACAAGTTCGAGGATTTCCTCGAATGGGAATATGCGATCCTGCATGACAGGCACGATATTGAAAGGATCCGCTGGGGTGCCCGAAGCGCGATCGACTATCTTCGTAGTTTCGCGGCAGGGGTGCGGCAAAAGCCGGATCAGCATCTCACCAGCGCAATCGTTCACGGTCAGATAAATGGGCGATCGACGACCGACGACGAGATAATTGGAATGATGTTTCAGTTATGGATGGCTGGACTGGATACCGTTGCAGGCACGTCCTCGCTGATTTTCCGCCGGCTCGCTCTGGATATCGACATGCAGCAAATGCTGCGCGAGAATCCCGACAGGATTCCTAATGCCATCGAAGAATTCGTGCGCATGCAGCCGCTGGTGAATTCCAGCCGACAAGTGAAGGAAGATCATGAGATAAGGGGAATCAAAATCAAGGCCGGTGATCACGTATTGGCGTACAATCTTGCGGGCAATTTTGACCCTGAAGCGTTCGCCAATCCGCGTGAAGCGCTTTTCGACCGGTCGTCCAACAGGCATTTCAGCTTTGCAGGCGGTCGTCATTTCTGTCTTGGCGCTTTCCTCGCGCGCCGCGAATTGGCCATCGCGGTAACTGCGTTTCTTCGCCGCGTACCAACCTTCCGTATGAAGCCCAACGCGGACATGACAGCCTATCCGGGACTGGTCGCCGCCCCCAGAGTGCCAGTAATATGGGATCTGCCGACACCGCCGTAATGGCAGAAGCTCCAATGCCCTCATCGGCCCGGTCGGAGCGATCTCCGATCCACGAGCAGTCCTATGCTTCGGCACGCAATTCATGAAATTAGGCAATGCCTAAGTTACTTACACCTCCTTTAGCGGCCAAGAGTTCCCATCAAGGCACCGGAGGGCTATTCGCAGATGGAGGCCGTCCAAAACGGCGTGCCTGGGTCTGTCGGGGACTGTGAGGGGCAATCACTATAGTAAGTGTGATTTGCCAGCACTGATATGGATGGGCCTACTGATTGGCTTTTCGGATTATGCCTGAAGCGGGTAGCTTGAGATACTAATTCAAAATTGCGGGGCACTGCACCCTCAGCTTTAACTCTGTGCTGGTCGCGTACGTGCAGTCCAGCCGGAGACTCTGTACTGGTGAAGCGTCAGGAAAACCTGACTAGCCGTTGCCATTGTCAACGAGGGCGATGGCGCGCTCAGGGCACACCGCCGCGCCGCGCCTTGCGTTCTCGTCCTGGCCTGCCGGAACAACGGTGCCGTTGGCAATGGAGAAACCTTCGTCATCAAGCTCATATAGCTTTGGAGCCTTGATGGCACACACTCCATGACCGACACAAACAGACTGATCGACCTTGATTATCATGATATAACCTTTGAAAAACGATCAGGAGCAGGCCCATGTAAGAGGCAGCGTCACTGGCTGAATGACTTTTCCGCCACGAAAAGAGAGATTGGTCCCGGTCGCGAGAGAGAACTCCGGAATTCGTTGCAGCCACTCGGCCAGAAACACCCGTAGTTCCAAGCGAGCGAGATGAGATCCAAGGCAACGGTGGGGACCGGCGCCAAACGCGGTGTGGCGGCTTACAGGGCGATGGAAATCGACTTCTAACGGGTTGTCGATCTCCCTATCGTCAATGCCATATAGGAAATGTTGGATAAGAACCCGGTCGCCTTTCTTGAACTCGATATTAGAAAAGCAGGTATCCTCTGCTACATAACGGAAAATCGCGGAGATCGAGAAACGGCGGATCATCTCTTCCAGCGCGTCAGGTATTAGTTCGGGATTGTCGACAAGTTCCCGCTGATGACCAGGATGCTCCGCAAGATAAAGCATTACGAAGGACAACAGGGCGACGACCGTGTCCAGTCCGCCGATAAACAGAAGCACGGATATGCCGACAAGCTCTTCCTGCTCTAACGGCCGACCGTCATAGTTCTGCAGGAGTAGATGGCTGAGAATGTCGTCTCCAGGCGCCTTTTTGCGTTCGGCAAGCGTTTGAGCAATGAAGTCGGCGACCCGCACCGACGCTTCCCGGGCAATCGCGGGATCTGCCGACCGGATGGCGCTGTCGACCCAGTCCATGAAGGTGCCGCACTGATCCAGTGGAATTCCGAGAAGCTTAAGAAAAATTTCAGACGGATAATATTGCGCGACATCGGCTACAAAATCGCATCGTCCCTCCGACAACACATTGTCGATCAGCATTTGAGCCTGCTGACGAACCATATCCTGCATTTTGGCAACAGCCTTGGGCGAGAACAGGCCGTTCAATATCTTGCGGTAGCTGGCGTGCGCTGGCGGATCGACGTCCAGAGGGATACGCCGGATTCCGGTGGTCACAAGAGCCTTGTCCGCTTTGGTCGGGTCGCTGGAGAATATCTCCGGCAGCTGGAGAAGATCCACGGCTATCTTCTGACGCGTCACGACCCAGTGTCCGCCATTTAGCGGTGTGAAATAGATGTCGGGCCGTTTCATCAACGCCGGCGCCGCGTCGACTGGCTGACGCGTGACTTCAGGCCCGGAATACATGTCAAAATCATAGACCAAGGGGTGGGGCACATGATCCGGTATGAACGCGGCCATATTACTCATTCCATGATCTTCCCCGATCTGTATGAAGATCTGTCACCATAGCGCTTTGATTGGTTCGCCCACTCATGCCGGGCCTTCTCAACGGCGCCGGCTCCCATTCAGCAGACGTCTGCTTCAGCAACTATCGGCCGACTCTCCCGCGTTCCCCGCATACGGCTGTCGGGATCATTCACGTCTGAAGTCAGCACGACATGATCGTCATGTACTTCGAGCAGCACGCCGACGAACGGAAAACCGGCGAGGCTACCCGTGACGCGATAGCTCACCGTGTCTCCAACCTTGAACGTCGCTTCATCGAAATTGAATTCGAATGGACAATTCTCGCCTTCTATGCCCTGCATATTGAGCGCCCTCCGTGATGCCAAGCCTGCGTCGGATAATTCTCATGCCATTTCATAGCGGATGGGGACCGACTTGGGTCCACCCAGGAAATTGGTGATCTTGCGGGTGGGCGTGCCGGCTAATTCCAGCGATTTGAGGCGAGGCAGCAACTCCTCGAACAAAATGCCCATTTCCATCCGCGCCAGATGTTGACCGAGGCACAGATGGACACCATAGCCGAAGCCGATCTGCCGGTTGACCGGGCGGTCGACCCGGAATTCGAACGGATCGTCAAACACATCCTCGTCGCGGTTGCCCGACAAATACATGAGGACGATACGGTCCCCCTTTGCGATATGCTGGCCGCCGAATTCAGTGTCTTCCGCCGCCGTTCGCACAAAATGATATATCGGGGTAGTCCAGCGCACGGCTTCGTCGACCAAGTTCGGGATCAGCGATGGGTCGGCCTGCACCTTCGCGAGCTGCTCCGGTCGTTCGGCAAGTGCCCAGATCGCGGCTGCGACAGAAGCGGCGGTCGTATCGTGTCCTGCCGTCGCGACGGTGACATAGTAGCCCAGTGTGTCAATATCGGAAATCGGCTGGCCGCCGATGCGCGCGTTGGCAATGACTGACGCAACGTCGTCGGTGGGATTGGCCCGTCGCTCCGCCGCAACCTGCTTAAAATAGTCCCAAGCTTCCTCGGCTACAGCGCGGGTCCGTGCCGCGCGTTCCTCTGGGGTCTTGGGAACCGGCTCCCCGGTCAACTCGGGATCGTCGATGTTCACGAGATTCTGTGTGAGGCGCATCATCAGCGGTTCCGCCTCATCCGGAATTCCCAGGATGGAATTGATGACCATCAACGGGTAATGGACAGCGATTTCCTTGAAGAAATCGCATTCGCCGCCTAGGCTTGCCATATGATCGACATAGCGTCGGGCAATCTGACGGAAACGTGTCTCAAACCCGCGGATCGACTTTGGCTGAAACCAGTTTTGGGTCAGTAGCCGATATTTCATATGTTCCGGTGCATTCATCGTCACCACGCCGCGGCTCAGCGCCTGGAAGCCGATCGAGTGTTCCAGTACGACGTCGGCTAACGGCATTATCTGGGCGACACCGCTCAGGAACAGGTCGTTACGTTTGGCGATCGCCTGAATATCCTCATATCTGGATGCTATCCAGAACGTCTCGTATCCATCCAGATCCGCACGCGCGAAAGGATGGTCGCGCCTCAGCTCGGCCAGCATCGTGTGAATGCCATCCCATTCCGCGAAGGCGTGAGGATCAACAACCGCGCGCGCGATGTGATCTGGTATCCGGTCAACGACCGTCTGCGACATGTAAAGCTCCCGGGATGTTACTCATCTACACTAGTATGGGAAGACATATCGGCAGTGTTAAACCCCCATCATCCTTGTCCGTCCCTCACAATTCTCATCCGATGGGGGACTTGCACAGGTGGGCTGTCATTTATTGTCGAGCAGGTACACTTCGGCGCGACGCGGTTGTCTGTGGATAAGATTAACGCAACATCAGGTTTGACCAGGAGAGAAAATGTCGATCACAGCCCTGATTGCTCGCAAGGCGGGAGCCGATTTTGAGGTAGCTCAGGTCGATCTGGATGCTCCGCTGGCCGATGAGATACTGGTGCGTATCCATGGCGTAGGCTTGTGTCATACAGACCTCGCGGCGCGCGACCAGCACATGCCGACGGAACTTCCTGCGGTGCTGGGCCATGAAGGCGCGGGCGTGGTCGAGGCTGTCGGCTCGAATGTCACAAAGGTCAAGATTGGGGACCGGGTCGTTCTTACGTTCCGTACCTGCGGCTCCTGCACCATGTGCGCGCGCGGCGAACCTGCCTATTGCTTGAATTTCGGCGCTCTGAACCTCGCCGGGCGCCGGACCGACGGTTCCTGCGCCATGCACCATAATGGGGAGCCGCTTACGAGCAACTTCTTCGCCCAATCGTCTTTCGCTCATTACTCGCTGGCCTATGAGCAGAACGTCGTGAAGGTGCCGGACGATGTGCCGTTGCATCTCATGGGACCGCTTGGCTGCGGCCTACAGACCGGGGCTGGGGCCACGATGCGGGCGCTCGCCTGCCGCGAAGGCTCCTCGATCGTTATCTTTGGCGGGGGGTCGGTAGGGCTAAGTGCGATGCTGGGCGCGTTGGTGCGCGGCTGCACGACCGTGATTGTATGTGAGCCAATGGCTGAACGCCGTAGCCTTGCACTGGAACTCGGCGCAACGCACGCCATCGACCCCCGGGAGGATGATCTTGCCCAGACTCTGCGGGAAATCTGCCCGGCCGGGCTTGATTACGCCTTTGATACCACAGCGCGGGACGAGGTAATCCAGACCGCACTCAATGTGCTGGCCACGCGTGGTACGCTCGGTTTGGTGGGGATCCCCAGCGCGCTCGATGCGACGGTAACGTTCAACATGCTGCAATTTCTGGGGCTGGGTCTGACTATTCGAGGCATTATCGAGGGAGATAGCGACCCGGACGTTTTCATTCCGGAACTGATCGACCTCTACCGGCAGGGGCGCATGCCTATTGACCGGTTGATGACGACCTATCGGCTGGACGACATCAACCAGGCCATCAAGGACCAGCACGACGGAAAGGTCGTCAAAGCCGTATTGCTGACCGATGCGGCGCTAGTCTGACGCCGCATTCAATGCCGGTGGCCACCGGGATAAGAGAGGATTGCCATGAGTACAGCAAGGACCTTCAAGCTTCTTATTGACGGCGCTTCCGTCGATGGCGAGTCGCTTTTCGACGTCATCAATCCCGCAACGGAGGAAGTCGTGGGCAGAGCGCCTGACGCCACGCGCCAACAGCTCGATCAGGCTGTCGCATCAGCACGCCGCGCCTATCCAAAATGGAAGGAGACGCCAATCGCCGAGCGCCAAGCTATGGTTGCGGCGCTCGGCCGTGTAATTAATGAGAATATAGAAGAGCTCAAGCGGCTGCTGACTGCGGAGCAGGGCAAGCCGCTCGGCGACGCCGAGCAGGACATCGGCGGCGGGGCCTATTTCTGCGCCCAGTCCGCCGAACTGACGCCCCCCGTCGAGGTGCACGAGGACAGCGACGTGCGTCGCAGCGCGACCTATCGCGTGCCTTTGGGTGTTGTATGTGCGATCGCGCCCTGGAATTTCCCGATCGCAATCGCCTTCTGGAAGGTTGCGCCGGCGCTCGTCGCGGGCAACACGGTCGTGCTCAAACCCTCCCCTTTCACGCCACTTACCACGCTGCGGATCGCGGAACTGGCCCGGGACATCCTCCCGTCCGGCGTGTTCAACGTTCTATCTGGCAGTGACCGATTGGGGCCGTGGATGACCGGTCATCCCGGTTTTGACAAGATCAGCTTCACCGGATCGACAGCGACCGGCCGCCGAGTGATGGAGAGCGCTGCGCCCACGCTTAAGCGGCTGACGCTGGAACTGGGTGGAAACGATGCAGCGATAGTTCTGCCGGGTGTAGATGTGCAGTCGGCGGCGAGCCAGCTTTTCCAGGCCGCTTTCGCTAATTCCGGTCAAGTTTGCTTTGCGCCGAAGCGGGTCTATGTGCACAGCGCCGTCTATGAAGACTTTGCCGCGTCGCTCGCGGAACTAGCGAAACAGGCTAAGGTGGGTGACGGAGCAGAGCAGGGAACCTCTTTCGGCCCGATCCAGAATCGGCCGCAATATGAACGAGTGCAGGACCTCATTGCTGATTGCCGGACGAATGGCTACGGCTTCCTTGCCGGGCAGGACAATGTGCCGGACAAGGGGTATTTTGTACCCTTAACTATCATCGACAACCCGCCGGCAGATGCTCGCATCGTGCGCGAGGAGCAGTTTGGACCCGTTCTGCCGCTGATCCGCTTCGACGATATCGAGGCGGCGCTGGAGCAGGCTAACGACTGCGATTATGGTCTGGGTGGTTCAGTGTGGGGACCGCCGGAGTTGGCGGAAGAGATAGCCCTTCGCATGGATACCGGAATGGTGTGGGTCAACGAATTTGGCTCCATGGCGCCCAGCCAGCCATTTGGCGGACGCAAGCAATCCGGCTTCGGTGTTGAGAATGGCATGGCTGGTCTGCTCGAATATACGAGCATTCATACCATCGTAACGGCGAAACAGGCGAACGTCGCCTGACGGGCGGCACTGCTCACCTCCTAGGGGCGTCAGATGATCATGCGAATGATCGGGTGGCGTCCCACTTGCGCATTACGACAATCATCTGCCGCTTGATGTGGAACGAAGGCGGACGGTGATGACCGACCCCCGCCCCTGGCATCATAGCGGCAACTGATAGCTTGTCTTGACCTGGGTGAAGAACTCGAGCGCATAGCGGCCCTGTTCGCGGGGGCCATAAGATGATGCCTTGCGGCCGCCGAAGGGCACATGGAAGTCGACACCAGAGGTCGACAGATTGACCTTCACCATTCCCGCATCGCTGTTTCGCTTGAAATCGTTGGCATATTTGAGGCTGGTCGTACAAATGCCGGATGATAGGCCGAAAGCCGTATCGTTGGCGATCGCCAACGCCTCGTCATAATCTTTCACGCGGATGACCCCGGCGACCGGGCCGAATATCTCCTCGCGGCAGAAGCGCATGTCTGGTGATGCGTCCACGAACAGGGCGGGGGAGAGATAATAGCCGTCATGGTCTCGCTTTAGCGCCTCTCCGCCGCTGACGAGGCGCGCGCCATCGCTGCGAGCGGATTCAATGTAGGATAAATCCTGTTCGAACTGACCTTGATCCACCACCGGGCCGATATGGGTACCGGGTTTGAGCGCATCGTCCACGACTATGCCAGCGAGCCGATCCTTGAGAGCTGCCACGAAGCGGTCGTGAATGCCATCCGTCACGACAAGCCGCGAAGAGGCCGTGCAACGCTGGCCAGTGCCGAGAAAGGCGCCGTCAAGCGCGCATTCAACCGCATTCTCGATGTCTGCATCGTCCAGCACCACAAGCGGGCTTTTGCCACCCATTTCCAGTTGGATCTTCTTCATTGTCTCGCCACCGACTGCGCCGGCCGCGATCATACGGCCAGTCGAGGACGAGCCGGTGAAGCTGATCGCGTGAATGTCGCGGTGTTCGATTATCCGCTGGCCGATCACGCGGCCCCGGCCCATGACGAGGTTCAGGACGCCCGCTGGGATGCCGGCTCGGATAAGGATGTCCGTCAGTGCATGGCCTGATGCCGGTACCAGGTCCGCTGGCTTGAACACCACGCAATTGCCATATGCCAACGCCGCAGCGATCTTCCACGCTGGAATCCCCATCGGAAAATTCCACGGGGTTATGATCCCGACGATCCCGATCGGCTCGCGCGTGATTTCCACCGTGACGTCGGGGCGGAGCGAGGCGATCGTCTCTCCGCTGATTCGGATCGCTTCCCCGGCGAAGAAGTCGAAAATCTGGGCTGCGCGATTGACCTCTCCGACCGCCTCGGCGAGCGTTTTGCCCTCTTCGCGAGCCAGCATGATGCCAAGCTCCTGCGCGCGTGAGGCAAGCTCGGCTGCCGCCTTGGCCAGGATCTGGCTTCGCGTGTAGGGAATGGCGCGTGACCAGGCGGGGAACGCCACCTGCGCCGCGGCGACTGCTTCATCCACATCAGCTGTCGATCCCTGAGCGAATTCGCCTACGGTGTCCGTCAGATTCGAGGGATTGATGTTTGGGCGCGCTTCGGTCGGGCTGCGCCAGTTTCCACCGATATAATTGCCGTAGGGAGAGTTCATCGCTGTTCTTTCAATGACGCATGTCCAACCGGGCCCGTCGACGAAGATTGCTTCAATGAACGACGCTCCACCGTAGGATGACCGATGAGCGAGGCTGTTCCGCCAACGCACACCCATGTCCAACGTTGAGAGGTTGGGGAGTGGGGGAAATGGCCACTTCGCATGTCATCGAAGCAAGGCTTCTGGCCGCGTGGAGTACGCAACGCGCTTCCCACGGCGGCAAGGCGTCGCCTCACACAGGCGAAAGCAAGCGCTTTCGGCATGACATACAGGAAGAGCAGAGTTCATGATCTCTTTTGAGCTGACGGAAGAGCAGAAGATAATTCAGTCCACTATAGCTGAGTTCGCGAGGGAGGAGCTTTCGTCCGAAGCGAGGCGGCTGGATGATGCTGCTGTCATTGACGCCGGCGTTCTTGGTAAGCTGTGGGCCACTGAATTTATCCAGCTTCAC
Source organism: Sphingobium sp. SCG-1 (assembly GCF_002953135.1). Classification (NCBI taxonomy): domain Bacteria; kingdom Pseudomonadati; phylum Pseudomonadota; class Alphaproteobacteria; order Sphingomonadales; family Sphingobiaceae; genus Sphingobium; species Sphingobium sp. SCG-1. The sequence goes on along the minus strand of NZ_CP026372.1, from coordinate 3,848,563 downwards.
GCTACTGTGGATGAAGAAGAGCGTTCGGCAGTGACAAGTGCGATCGTGCTGGAGGAACTTGGTGCGGCGGACGCCGGCCTTGCTTTGGCTATGGCGTCGACCATGGCTTTTGTCGGAGCTGTGGCCGATCAGGGGACGCAGGAACAGCGCGAGACACTCTTGCCGCATTTTACCGGTGGTTCGTTCCAGCCCGCTGCCGTTGCGATTATGGAGCCAAGCTTTGGCTTCGACGTTGAGCGGATTGAGGCGAAGGCTGCGCGCTCGGGTGATGACTACACCCTCAATGGGAAGAAGGCGATGGTGCCGCTCGCCGGGAAGTGCAGTCACTTCCTTGTGATTGCACAGTGCGATGGAGCGCTCGATGCGCTGATCGTGCCGCGCGAGGCGGCGGGGGTGTCAGTGGCGGAAACCAAAGGCACTATGGGCCTGCGCGCCCTAGAACTGGCTGAGGTGACGTTCGAAAATGTAAGGGTGCCGGCGGCGGCGCGGCTATCGGGTGGCAACGGCGCCGACGTTCAGCGTATTATCGACGGAGCCCGCACAGGCGTGGCGGCAATCCTGACCGGGCTGTGCCGTGGCGTCATCGAATATGTTATTCCCTATACCAAGGAGCGGATCGTGCATGGCACAGCGCTCGCGAGGAAGCAGACGATCGCGTTTAACATCGCCGACATGCACATGGACATCGAGGCCATGCGGTGGATGACGTGGAAGGCGGCGTCGGACCTCGAACACCGACGGCCTTCAGTTCAGTCGGCCCAGCTTGCCTATACTTATGCAGGCCAGCAGGCTGTCATCATCACTGACAATGGCCTGCAGGCGCTGGGCGGCCATGGTTATACCAAGGAGCATCCGATCGAGCTCTGGTATCGCAACGCTCGCGCCCTCTCCGTGCTGGAAGGCATCGCAGGCGTTTGATTGCGCCGAATTATTTCGGAAGGAGGAAGCGGTTATGACCGTCCCTGAACTGACGCAGCCCAGTCCGGCTCCGTACGTCAAAGATCGGCCAACTTGGCCTGCCGAGGACGGCGCGAGTCAAGTGCCATACTGGATTTTTCAGCGCGATGACGTTCTGGAGCGCGAGCGGGAAAAACTATTTCATGGTCCGATCTGGAACTTCCTGTGTCTTGAGGCGGAACTGGAGCAAGCAGGGGATTTCGTAGCTGTCTATGCGGGCGAAACCCCTGTGATAGTCACGCGCGACGTCAACGGGGAGGTGTATGCCTTCGAAAACCGCTGCGCCCACCGGGGATCGTTGCTGGCGCTGGAGGATCGGGGCAACGTCAAGGATTTCACCTGCGTCTACCATGCGTGGACTCACAGCCTGCAGGGGGACCTGGTCGGCGTCGCTTTCAAGGACGGGATAAAAGGATGCGGCGGCATCGCCGAGGACTTCCGGATGGAAGGGCGTGGTCCTCGCAAGATGCGCGTCTCGATACTTCATGGCCTGATCTTCGGGAGTTTCGACGAAGATGTGGACGATATCGAGGATTATCTGGGCGAAGCCGTGCTCAGCCGGATCGCGCGCGTGCTGGCGGGCCGCAAGCCTGTCGTGCTGGGCCGCTTTACCCAGATTCTGCCGAACAATTGGAAGCTGTATGTGGAGAACACCAAAGACAGCTATCATGCCAGCATCCTGCATACGTTCTTCACGACATTCGAGTTAAACCGTCTGTCACAGAAAGGCGGCATAATAGTCAGCGAAAGCGGCGGCAGCCATGTCAGCTATTCATCGGTCGATCATGCCGGCGAGAAGGATGCTGAGAAGCAAGCGGCCTATAGCGACATTCGTTCAGAAAGCGATATCAGCCTCTCGGACACTTCGCTGTTGGCCAGCTTCAAGGAGTTCGACGACGACATCACGCTCCAAATCCTTTCCGTATTTCCAAACTTTGTGCTCCAGCAGATCCAGAATTCGATCGCGGTGCGAACTGTGTTGCCGCGTGGTACCGATTCCATGCACCTCAAATGGACCTATATCGGTTTTGAGGATGACACGCCTGAACAACGCCGAACCCGGCTGAAGCTCTCCAACCTGATCGGCCCGGCGGGGTATGTATCCATGGAGGATGGCTGCATCGGCGGGTTCGTGCGACGTGGCACGGCGGGCGCGCCGGACAAAAGTGCGGTGCTGGCCATGGGCGGCTATTCGATCGAATCCGGCGATGACCGCATCACCGAGGCCGCGATCCGCGGTTTCTGGACCGAATATCGCGAGAGGATGGGTCTTTGAACGACCGGGCGACACTTAACAGACTGACAACGGCTGCCGCCGGAGCACAGGCGCGCTACGTCCATGTGATCGATGACGGCGATTGCAATCTGTGGCCGGACTTCTTTACCGACGACTGCTTCTATCAGGTGACCAGCGCAGATAATTATCGGCAGGGACTGGAGGCTGGCGTGATCTGGCTCGAAGGCAAGGCGATGCTGCGTGACCGCATCCTCTCGCTGCTCGAAGCGAACATTTATGAGCGGCACAGCTACCGTCACCTGCTGGGTATGCCGCATGTTTCCGCCGTGGATGGCGATGAATTTACTTCCGAAACATCCTTCCTCGTCGTGCGGATAACACGTGAGGGGCCGACCGAGCTGTTCGCGACTGGCCGTTATATTGACCGCTATCGCATGGCGGGAGATGATGATGTGAAGCTTGTGAAGCGCGTGGTCGTGCTCGACAGCAGCTACATCGACACCTTGCTCGGGCTGCCCCTGTGAATCATCCGCGACGCCCCCCTGTGCTGGTGGCGATTGGCGACCCCAACGGTATTGGGCCTGAAGTAGCGGTGAAAGCGGCGGTTTCGCTGCGGGATGATGCTGACCTGAGGCCCGTGATCGTGGGCGAGCGTCATATTGTTGAGCCGCTCGCGCGGGATGCCGGCTTTGAAATCGAACTGGAGTCTGACCGCTGGGGTCGCCAGGCGGGCGCGCTCGATTTGCTGGATGTGGCGTGCATTGGCCCGGACGACTATCAGCCTGGATCGGTTAGCGCTGCAGCGGGCAGGGCGACAATTGCATATGTCGAGGCGTCACTCGGACTGATCCGGGAAGGATGCGGGCGAGCTCTGGTCGCCTGTCCCCATTCGGAAACGGCAGTAAACAGTTCAGGCCGTTCTTTTTCGGGTTATCCCAATCTGCTTGCCGAGCTGCTTGGCACTGGCGCCGATAGCGTGTTCCTGATGCTGGTGGGCGGGGGGCTGCGTATAGTCCATGTCACGTTGCACGAAGGTATAGGCACCGCGCTGGGGCGACTTACGCCTGACCTCATAGAACGTACAGTACGCGCAGCCGACGCATCGCTACGTTTGCTCGGTATCGTGCGGCCGCGTATTGGCGTGTTTGGTATCAATCCCCATGCCGGCGAACACGGCCTGTTCGGCGATGAGGATGAGCGAATCGTTGTTCCTGCTCTGGAACGGCTACGCGCCAGCGGTATCGACGTGGATGGACCCGAGGGTGCGGACATCATTCTCGTGCGCGAGGGCTATGACGCCTTTGTCGCCATGTATCACGATCAGGGGCATATTCCGGTCAAACTGATGGCCGGACGTCAGGCCGCGGGTCTGTCGATTGGAGGCGGTCTGTTGTTCTCCAGCGTGGGTCACGGCGCGGCCTTCGATATCGCGGGCAAGGGTGTGGCGGACCCCGCCGCGACGATCCGCGCCATCCGGCTGGTAGGGGGTGTTGCGTGAGTTACCGGATTTCCGTTCCCGGCGAAGGCCTGTCGTTCGACTGCGAAGAGGGCGAAACCATCCTCGATGCGGTCGAGCGTGCCGGCTATGCTATTCCCTATTCGTGTCGGAAGGGTGTGTGCTCATCGTGCGAGGGCGCGCTCCTGTCGGGCGAGGCGATGGTGCGCGGGCAGGGGCTGAAGGCCGGCCCGGCCGAGAGCGTTCTATTGTGCCAGGCGCGGCCACGCACTGACCTGCAATTCGCGCCGACGCGTATTCGGCTTGCCGATGTGATTGAGCGCAGGGTCTTGGATGCCAAGGTACGGCGGATCGACCGGCCGGCACCCGACGTTGCCGTGATTGAGCTGCGCCTGCCCATCGGGATGCGTGCGCAGTTCCGCGCTGGCCAATATCTGCGCGTCATGATGCCTGATGGCGACAGCCGTAATTATTCGATGGCTAACGGGCCGCACCGCAATGACAGCGTTGAACTGCACATCCGCCACGTGCCGGGCGGTCGCTTCTCCGAAAATGTACTGAGCGGCCTTGCGAAAGGGGCAGTGTTGACGTTGGAACTGCCTTATGGCGAGTTCAATCTCAGCGATCAGGCTGGCCTTGCGATATTGATCGCCACTGGGACTGGCTTCGCGCCCATCAAATCGATTGTTGAGCATCAGATACAGCAGCGCGGCACACGCCCGCTGCACCTTTATTGGGGGGCGAACACCGCTGCCGATCTGTATATGCGGGACCTCGCCGAAGGCTGGGCGGCGGCGCATGACTGGTTCGCCTTTACACCGGTCGTGTCCAGTCCCGACAGCGAGTGGGCCGGGCGGGTCGGCTTTGTACATCGGGCGGTCATGACGGATCATCCGGACATGGCATCGGTCGAAGTCTATGCGTGCGGCGCGCCACCGATGATTGAGGCTGCGCGCGCGGATTTCATCGAGCAGGCAAGGCTGCCTGCCCACGCCTTTTTCAGCGACGCCTTCGTGCCGAGCGGAGACTTGGCGCTGGACGGCGGGCCCACCCCTGCTGCCGCTAGACAGCCCGCATAGGAGGACAAGCATGAGCGTTTTGGAATCGACCCAGCAGGCGAGGGAAGGCGGCTTGCCTGCCCCTGGCGTGCCGGTGTCGGATCTCGATCCTTACAGCGCCGACGTGCTGATCGACCCCTATCCATATTATGAAATGCTGCGCGAGCTGGGTCCGGTGGTTTGGCTTGAGAAATATGGCGTCTATGCCGTCGCGCGTTATGATCAGGTCAAGCAGGTGCTTTCCGAAGCCGACAAATTCGGTTCCAGTGCGGGAATTGGTCTGACTAACTTTCACACCGAGGAGCCCTGGCGCAAGCCAAGTATCATCCTGGAAGTGGATGTCCCTGACCATACGCGTACTCGCAAGGTTTTCACGCGTATCCTCTCGCCTAAAGCGCTCAACGCCCTGCGCGAAAGGTTCGAGCGGGAGGCGGAAAAGCTGGTAACGGCCCTGATAGAAAAAGGGGAGTGTGATGCCGTCGCAGACTTCGCCCATGCGTTCCCGATCAAAGTCTTTGCGGACGCTGTGGGCGTTCCCGCAGAAGGACGTGAGCATCTGCTCCCCTATGGCGACATGGTGTTCAACGCCTTCGGACCGGTCAATGATCGCTTTCGCGAATGTCTGACGAAGCTGGGTCCGTCGAGCGAATGGATCGCCCACGCCTGTCGCCGCGATGTGCTGACGAAGGACGGCTTTGGAGCGCAACTCTATGCTGCGGCCGACGCAGGTGAAATCACGGAGGAAGAGGCTGGTATGCTGGTGCGCACTATGCTCTCCGCCGGTCTCGACACGACGATCTTCACGCTCAGCAATGCCATGGCGAGCCTGGGACGTCATCCTGACCAGTGGGCGATCCTGCGGGACGAACCGTCGCGTTCCCGTGCCGTACTGGAGGAAGTGCTTCGTTACGACCCGACCTTCCAGTCTTTCTATCGCACCACAACGCGTGCTGTAGAACTTGCGGGCGTGCCGATCGGGGCGGAACAGAAAATCCTCGTGTTCATCGCCGCGGGCAATCGCGATCCGCGCCACTGGGCCAATCCGGATACTTTTGACGTGCGTCGTCAGGCGACCGGAAACGTCGCGTTCGGCACCGGCATACATGGGTGCGCAGGTCAAATGATCGCCCGGCTTGAAGGCGAGATACTGTTGCGCGTGCTCGCTACGCGTGTCGATAGCCTGGAACTGCTCGGAGAACCCGAAGTGCATTTCAATAATACCGTGCGCGGCTATTCGCGCATGCCGATGCGCATCACCCCGCGCGTCGCAGCAAGCTGAGGTCTGCCAATGCCCAAGATTATCTACTTTATGAAAGATGGCTCCCAGAGCGAGATCGAGGTCGAACCGGGTGCCAATGTGATGCGCACGGCTGTCGATGCAGGGCTTCCGGGCATTTTTGCTGAATGTGGCGGAGCGTGCATGTGTGCGACCTGTCATGTCTATGTCGATCAGGACAGCGTCCAGGCATTTCCCCCTGTGGGGGAGGTCGAGGAAGAGATGCTGGAATGCACCGTCGCCGAACGGCTGCCGGTCAGTCGCCTCAGTTGCCAGCTGGTGGTGCCCGAAGGCGTCGCGACCGTCGTTGTTCGCGTTCCCGACGCGCAGACCTGACTGTCAGGCCGCACATGGCCATTACGGATATTAAGACCAGAGGAGTATGTTGATGGCCAGTGAAAAGCGGGTTGCAATCGTTACAGGGGGAGCCAGCGGCATCGGCTTCGCTTTCTCCAGCAAGCTGGCGGAATCTGGCTATGCCGTCGTGATCGCCGATCTCCGCGGTGCGCAGGAGGCTGCGGCGAAGATCGTGGAGGCAGGTTATGACGCGCTGGGCGTGACCGTCGACGTTACCAGTGAAGTGGATACCACGCGAATGGTCGATGAGGCGACAAAGGCGTTCGGCGGATTGAACGTGCTGGTGAACAATGCAGGCTTGTTCACCACCCTGACGCTAAAGCCAGTCGATCAGATCAGTGCGGCCGAATGGATGAAGGTGATGGAGGTGAATACGCTGGGTCCCTTCCTTTGCATAAAGGCGGCATTACCAGCGCTTCGCGCCAGCGGCGGCGGCCGCATCGTAAACGTCGCCTCGACCTCGCCCATCAAGGGGACGCCCTTCATGCAGCATTATACCGCAAGCAAGGGAGCGGTGATCGGCTTCACCCGTTCGCTGGCGCGCGAGTTGGGCAATGAGAACATCACGGTGAACGCGATCGCACCGGGCTTCACATTGAGCGAAGGCGTTTTGTCGGCAGGCATGGAGGAGCGAATGGGCGAATCCGCTCGCAGGACCAGTCGTTCCATTCAACGCGATCAGGTGCCCTCTGACCTGGTCGGCGCGCTCGTCTTCCTGGCGAGCGATGGGGCGGCCTTCATCACGGGCCAGACCATTGCGGTTGACGGTGGTGGGGTTTGCCTGTGACGGAGACAGCGTTGCCTGATTATGCACCTCTGGCGCTTTATATCGACGGACAGTTCATAGGTGCGGACGTCCGTGGGAGCGAGGATGTAATCAATCCGGCGACAGGCCGTGTGTTGGGACAACTGCCCCATGCTACGCTGGCCGACCTTGAGACTGCCGTCGCCTCGGCCTCGCGCGCTTTCGAGAGCTGGCGGTGGAGTTCACCGCTTGATCGGGGCCGGATATTGCGGCGGGTGGCGGAATTGGCACGGGAGCGCGCGGACGAGATCGCGCGCGACCTGACACGCGATCAGGGCAAGCCTCTTGGCGAGGCGCGGCTTGAGGTAATTACGTCCGCCGATCATGCCGACTGGCATGCTGAGGAGTGCCGCCGCATCTATGGGCGTCTCATACCGCCGCGTAACGCGAACGTACGCCAGACTGTGATCCGGCAACCGATCGGCGTATGTGCATCCTTTTCGCCTTGGAATTTTCCGTTCAACCAGACGCTTCGAAAGATCTGCGCGGCGCTGGGATCGGGCTGCACGCTGGTGATCAAACCTGCGGAAGATGCGCCTAGCGCTGCCGTCGCTCTGGCACGCTTGTTTCACGAAGCTGGGCTGCCGCCAGGATGCCTCAACATGGTCTGGGGTAAACCCGCAGAAATTTCGGACTATCTCATCCGCTCGCCGGTGGTGCGAAAGATTTCTTTCACCGGATCGATACCAGTCGGGAAACAGCTCGCTGCGCTCGCGGGAGCGCATATGAAGCGCGCAACCATGGAACTAGGCGGGCATTCGCCCGTGCTGGTTTGCGACGATGCAGATATCGATCAGGCAGCAACGCTGCTTGCCGCCTACAAGGGATTGAACGCGGGGCAGGTTTGCATGGCACCGAGCCGCTTTTACGTCCAGAAAGGCGTTGCAGCAGAGTTCACGGACAAATTCGCCAAGGCTTTATCTTCCCGCGTCTTGGGGGATGGCCTTGATGCCGGAACGACAATGGGACCGTTGGCACATGACCGCCGCGTCCGGGCAATGGAGGGCTTCGTTGCAGATGCGGTGAGCCGGGGAGCGGAAGTCGTCGTCGGTGGCGCCGCGCTGAAGGGGGACGGTCATTTCTTCGAACCTACGGTGTTGTTCAATACGCCGGATGAATCACGTATCATGCTGGAGGAGCCATTTGGTCCTGTAGCGCCGATTTCTATTTTCGATGATGTCGATGAGGTGCTTGGCCGAGCAAACGCTCTGCCCTTTGGTCTTGCCTCCTATGTTTTTACAAGGTCCCTGCGCCTTTCACATCATCTGTCGGCGCGGCTTGAGGCAGGAATGGTGAACATCAATCATTTCGGGAGCGCCCTCCCCGAAACGCCTCTCGGTGGTGTCAAGGACAGCGGAATGGGCAGTGAAGGGGGGAGCGAGACGTTCGATGCTTATCTAACGACGAAGTTCATCTCCGAGGCGACTGGCTAAAGATAGAATATTTGAAGCTTAGGTCATATTCGCCTGACCACGCGGGCGGATCGTGAAGTCAGGGTTTATGAAATGGGTAGCTGAGATCGGTGGAAACAGGCTGGAGGAACCGGCCGTTGGGGATGTGGCAGGATGAAATACTACGACATATTGATCGTCGGCGCGGGCCATGCGGGTGCCCAGGCGGCTATATCGTTGCGGCAAGCAGGTTTTGAAGGCGCGGTCGCCATGATTGGCGACGAGAACTATCCACCCTATGAGCGACCCCCGCTCTCCAAGGAGTATCTCGCGGGCGATAAAAATTTTGATCGAATTTTGATTCGGCCGGCCTCTTTCTGGGAGGAACGCGACATCGACATGCTGCTTGGCAACCGGGTGACGCACGTCGATCCGCAAGCGAAGCGCGTCGCCTGCGCCGGTGAAGAGGTCGGTTATGGCAGGCTCATCTGGTGCGCCGGTGGCTCGCCGCGCATGCTCACCTGCAACGGTGCGGATGCTGTGAATGTGCATGGCGTCCGCCGCCGTGACGATGTTGATGCGATGATGGCGCAACTCGACAGTGTCAATCATGTGACGGTTATCGGCGGCGGCTACATCGGTTTGGAAGCTGCGGCGGTACTTCGTAAATTCGGAAAAAAGGTCGTGTTGCTGGAAGCACTCGACCGGGTACTGGCGCGCGTCGCCGGTGAGGAACTGTCGCATTTTTATGAAAATGAGCATCGCGCTCATGGCGTTGATCTTCGCACCGGCGCGAAAATGGACTGCATAGAAGTGAAGGACCGCCGCGCAATCGCCGTATTGATGCAGAATGGCGAGCGGATCAAGACGGACATGATTATTGCCGGGATCGGCATCATCCCCGAGACCGCGCCTCTGATCGCGGCAGGCGCAGCAGGCACTAACGGCGTGGATGTTGACGAGTATTGCCGTACCAGCCTTCCTGACATCTATGCCATCGGAGATTGTGCCGCCCATCAGAATGGCTTTGCGCGCGGCGCTCGCATCCGCCTGGAATCAGTGCAGAATGCCAATGATCAAGCTAAGACGGCAGTCAGCCATATCATGGGCGGGGAGGAACCCTATCACGTCGTGCCGTGGTTCTGGTCGAACCAGTATGACCTCAAGCTCCAGACAGTCGGTTTATCGGCTGGCTATGACCAGACCATCCTCCGCGGCGATCCGCGCAATCGCAGCTTCTCTGTTCTTTACCTGCGTGCCGGGAGGCTCATCGCTATAGACGCAGTCAACGCCGTCAAGGACTATGTACAGGGACGTGCTTGCTTGCTGACGGGCGCCATCCTTGACCAAACACAACTTGCCGACAACAACGTTCCTCTTAAGGAAGTCGTTGGCGCGCTATAGATCACATTATATTCGGTCGGACGCGCTATTTGCCATCCGACCGTTCTGATGGAACATCGGCACCAATTTTCCTACAAAATGTGCCGATTCGCCAATCCGCTGATTGGCAGCTCTACAACTTGAAGGAGCGCAAATGACTTGCTGTTGCGGTTCAGTCGAGTTGTGTCGCCAATGAGTCTAACACCCGGTAGCAATCCAGTACCTGGGCCACCGAACTGTTCGGCTCACGACCTTCACGTATCGCGGCGATGAATTCACGGTCCTGCAGTTCGATGCCGTTCATCGACACATCGACATGGCTAACGTCGATCGGCTCTTCCTTACCGTTCACCAAATCGTCGTAGCGGGCGATGTAGGTCGCGGTATCGCCTATATAGCGGAAGAAGGTGCCGAGCGGTCCATCATTATTGAAGCTCAGCGACAGGGTACAGATTGCGCCGCTCTCGCTTTTGAGCTGGATCGACATGTCCATGGCGATGCCAAGCTCGGGATGAATGGGCCCTTCGATCGCATTGGCCTTCACGATCTTGCCCGCCTGATAGGCGAACAGATCGACCGTATGCGCGGCGTGATGCCAGAGCAGATGGTCGGTCCAGCTTCGCAGCTGGCCCTTTGCATTCATATTTTTGCGGCGGAAGAAATAGGTCTGTACGTCCATCTGCTGGATGTTGAAGTCGCCAGCGACAATCCGGTTACGGACATATTGATGGCTCGGATTGAAGCGGCGGGTATGGCCGACCATGCAGACGAGCCCTGTTTCCTTCTGCTTGGCGACCACTGCCTCCGCATCAGCCCAACTGTCCGCAAGGGGAATCTCGACCTGGACATGCTTGCCTGCCTCCATGCAGGCGATTGCCTGAGACGCGTGCATCTGGGTCGGCGTGCAGAGGATGACGGCGTCCACATCGTCACGGGCCAGCGCATCATCGAGGTTGGTGGAGCTGTGCTTGGCACCATATTTGGCGGCTACCGCTTCGGCCTGTTCGCTGGTGCGGCTGATGATCGAGACGATTTCTACCCCGTCGATAAGCTTGAGGCCATCAAGATGCTTTTCGCCGAACGCGCCGGCACCGGCCAGGGCTATACGCATGTTTTCTTCCTTCTATCAGGCGACGGGTTCAAGCACGATGTGCCCGACCGCCGTGTTGGATGCGGGAACGTGATAATGACGATGCAACGCACGGACATTCGGCCCAAGCGCGCCGCGCATGATGAGCCACATCACCATTTCAATGCCTTCAGAACCGGTTTCGCGCAGATATTCAATATGCGGGATATGCCGCAGGCGCTGGGGATCGTTGACCAGATCGTCGAGAAAGCGATTGTCCCACTCGGCGTTGATCAGGCCGGCGCGGGGGCCCTGCAACTGATGGCTCATGCCGCCCGTGCCCCAGATCTGAACATTGATATCCTGCGGATAGCTCTCGACAGCCCGCGCAATCGCCTCGCCCAGCGCATAACAACGATTGCCCGAGGGCGGCGGATAGGTGACGACGTTGACCGCCAGCGGCACGACCTTGCACGGCCATGCCTCCGGTTGGTCGAACATCAGGCTTAATGGCACCGTCAAGCCATGGTCGACGTCCATCTTGCTGACCATCGTCATGTCGAATTCATCGAGGATGCAGGACTGGGCGATGTGCCAGGCAAGGTCTGGGTCGCCTATCACGTCCGGCACCGGGCGCGGCCCCCAGCCTTCGTCCGCACTCCTGTACCGCTCCGCGCAGCCGACCGCGAAAGTCGGAATGAAGTCCATGTCAAAGGCGGTGGCATGGTCGTTATACACCAGGATAACGACATCGGGTTTCTGCGCCGCTTCCCATGCGCGGGTCCATTCGAAACCGGCGAAACAGGCCTGCCAGTACGGCTCTTGCGTCTTGCCATGGTCTATCGTCGCCCCGAGCGCGGGTATATGGCTCGACGCGACGCCGGCGGTGATGCGCGCCATCAGTAGGGGTCCTTCTTGGAACGAAGGCCGACCGGCGATCGGCCGCCGGCGATCATCATCGCCTGATAGCCCGCCGCGTCCATCCCCGTCATCGTGCCGACCGCCTGGAGAAAGCTAATCTCGTCAGTGAAGAAGACCTTGGCTAGGAAATAGATGTTGCCACCTTCATCCAGCGCCCTGTTATAGTCGCGGTTCAGCACTGCCTGTTTCTGCGCTTCGGTCATCGGCCATTCGTCGAGATAGGCGCGCTCGTTGGCCTTGAAACGCGCACGGTTGTCGGACTTCATCAGCGTCATGCAGAACTGATTGAGCCAATAGCCCTTGCGTGCCCGCGCAGTGGTAAAGACGCGGGTGCCGGGGATGTCTTCAAGCTCGGCGAGGTAGTCGTGAATATTCTGCCGCGTCGGTGTGGCTTCGGTCATCGGCCTTGCGCCTTCAACAGGGCATCGAGGCGCGGGAAAACCTTGCGGGCATTGCCGGCGAAAATCGCCTCCCGTTCCTGCTCGCTGATCTCCAGCGCATCGACATAGCGTTTGGTGTCATCAAAATAATGACCGGTGGTGGGGTCGATTCCACGTACCGCGCCGATCATTTCGGAACCGAACAGGATATTCTTGTTCTCGATCACATCCGCCAGCAGGTCGATGCCGGGCTGATGATAGACGCAGGTATCGAAGAAAATGTTGTTCATGAGGTGCGTCGACAGGTCGGGTTTCTTGAGCATGTCGGCAAGGCCGCGATAGCGCCCCCAATGATACGGAACCGCACCGCCGCCATGCGGAATGATGAAGCGCAGCGTCGGGAAATCGGCGAACAGATCGCCTTCCAACAGCTGCATGAAGGCGATGGTGTCGGCGGCAATATAATAGCCGCCGGTCGCATGCATGGCGGAATTGCAACTGCCCGAGACGTGGATCATGGCCGGCACGTCCAACTCCACCATCTTTTCGTAGAAGGGGTACCAATAGCGGTCGGTCAGCGGCGGATGGGTGAAATGGCCGCCGCCCGGATCTGGATTGAGGTTGCAGCCGATGAAGCCGAGCCGCGTCACGCAGCGGTCCAACTCGGCGATGGAACTGCCCATGTCCGCGTCTGGCGACTGCGGCAGCATGCACACGCCGGCGAAAGTCTCCGGGAATAGCCCTACCACCCGCGCAATCAAGTCATTGCAGCGGGTCGCCCACGCCTGGGCCACGGCGGCGTTGCCCACGTGGGGCGCCATCGCCGACGCGCGGGGTGAAAAGACCGTCATGTCGGCACCGCGTTCCTGGATCAGGCGCAGTTGGTTGCTCTCGATCGTCTCGCGGATTTCGTCGTCGCCGATCTCGGGATAGGGCGGGGCGGGTTCGCCTGCCTTGAACGCGGCCTTCTGCGCCTCGCGCCAGCGGTCATGCCCTTTGGGGAGCACCGTATAATGGCCGTGGCAGTCGATCACCAATGTCATGCGGCTTGCGCCTTCCCGTCATTCAATTGCAGAAGCTTGTCGTGTAGCCCAGGGGCAGGATCGCCGATGCGAAGCTCGCCGATCGCGCGTTGGCGCTCGACCGTGCCGCGCGTCATCGCGCTGCCGGTGCCGAGGCCCTCAAGCGTTTTCACCACCTCTTCCATCTCGGCGGCCCGACGCAGGCCGTGGATCATCATGCGATCGAGATTGTAGTCGGCACGGACCGGCCAGGGTTTGGCCTTCTCGCTTGCGTCGAGCGAAGACAAGACCTCGTCAAGCACGCCCGCCGCGTCGGCGGCAAATACGCATTCGGCGCTCAGCGCCTCGATGCCCTTCACCATCACGGAGCGGATCATCTTGATCGACGAGGCGCGTCCGACCGATGTTCCTACCGTCCGACGATTGGCAAAGCCGAGCTGGCCGAGCCGCTCCGCTGCGTTCCCTGCTTCGCCGCCGCTGAGCAGCAGCGGTATGGCCAGGCCCGCGGGATCGACCGGCGCCATCAGGGCGACGTCGATGTAATGTGCGCCAGCGCCTTCGATCAGCGTTGCCGCCGCCTGCTTGGTTTGAGGGGCGACGCTGTTCATGTCGCAATAAAGGGCTTTAGGCGCGATGCAGTGGGCGACGGCCTCTGCGACGGCCAGCGCCTGATCGGCGGTTACCAGCGAGAGGATAAGGCCAGCCTGCCCCACCGTACTGGCAAGGTCGGCGCAGCCGCTTACGCCCGCATCTGCATAGCGGGCCAGCATTACCGGACCGTCGCAGGCGCTATCGGTTTTAATGTCGAAGACATGGGCCGCTGACGCCCAGCTACCCGCCACCGCAAAGGTGCGTCCCGCTTCGCCAAAACCTATGAGGCCGATCCTGCTCTCCATGCTGGCCAACGTAGTGCGTGCGGGCGCGATGGCGGTAATCGGATTTCTGCCCTCTCTATTAGTTTTTACAAATTCTTATACTAGCGGAGTTCCTTCGCGCTGCTATCAAGCTGCGCAAGAAAGCGCGCCTGCAGCGGCGTAGGCCGCCAGTCAGCGCGCGTGATCACACCGATTGTCCGACTGATATCTCCGGGCGTGTCAGCGATCCGCACCAGCCAGCCAGCCTCAATCTCTACGCTGACCTGATCGGGGGAGAGGAGGGTAAGAAAGTTGCTTTCGATCAGCATTTGCCGCGCCATCATCACGGATCCGCAGGCGACGCCGACGCGCGGCGGGGCGACGCCTGCTCGCTCGAACATGGCTTGCCATTGGCTGTGCAGCGGTGTGCCAGGGGCTGAAATGACCCAAGGGTAATCGGCCAGCCGCGATGGATCGATCTTGTCTGCGATACTGGCGAGGGCGCGGCTGGCGAGGGGATGGCCGGCCCGGCCCAATATCACAGGCCGATCGGTGAACAGGGGCCGCTGTACGAGATCGTCGTTTGTCTTCGTAGAGCGCTGGGCGCCAACCATCATGTCGATCTCGCCGTCGCGCAACGGATTCACCAGTTCGGCGTGCGATCCTTCGACGATAGCGATCTCCACATGAGGATTGGCGGCGTGGAAGGCGACGACGGCGTGAGGGAGCAACCGCGCCCGCGACAGCGGCATGGCGCCGATCACCAGCCGTCCGGTCTCTCGCCCGCGCAATCCCTCCAGTTCCTCCAGCGCTGATCGCAGTTCGCCAGTTGCCAGCCGGAGATTGCGGGCGATGGCGATGCCCCTAGCTGTCAGCAACACGCTCTTGCCGCGCCGCTCGACCAGTCGCTGTCCGGTGCCGAGCGAAAGATCCCCGACCGCGCGATGGAGCGATGCTTCGCTGAGCCCGGTCAAAATCGCGGCGCCGGCGTAGCTGCCAGCCTGCGCGAGCGCGAGGAATGCGCGGATTTGCGCGGACGTGGCGTGGCGATTTCCGATAAGCCTTAGTGCCGCAACTGCGCGTGGGGTTAGGATCGCGGCGGCAGCAGTTGGTACCATACCGCTTGCCCGACGATCGAACAAGCGAAGGCCGGTCTGCGTTTCCAGCTTGGCGATGCCCTGCGTGATTGCGGGTTGGGTGAGGTTCACGGCGCGTACCGCCGCAGCGATACTTCCACCTTCCGTGATCGCGATGACGGCGCGCAGGTGGCGCAGATTGAGCGCGTGCGGTTCCATCCCTCATATTTAGCAAAATCTAATGTCTGGTGCATAGATCAAATTTGCATGGAGGGCGCGCTCGATCCACCCCTTATCATCCAGAATGGAGAGGTGCGTATGGCGGGCGTTGTTGTTCAGAATATCGAGCGGGTGCCGCTGCCGGTGATCGACGGCCTTGCAACATGCGGTGTTGCCACCGTGCATGAGGCGCAGGGGCGAACCGGGCTGTTGGCGCCGCATATGCGGCCGATTTATCCAGGTGCCCGCATTGCCGGATCAGCCGTGACTATTTCCGCGCCGCCGGGCGACAACTGGATGGTCCATGTCGCGATCGAGCAGTTGAAGGAGGGGGATATCATCGTGCTTGCACCCACCAGTCCCTGCACCGATGGCTATTTTGGTGATTTGCTGGCGACGTCGGCGCAGGCGCGGGGCTGCCGCGGCCTGATAATCGATGCAGGCGTGCGCGATGTTCGCGATCTGAAGGAAATGAATTTTCCGGTCTGGTCGAAGGCGGTACATGCGCAGGGCACGATCAAGGCGACACTGGGGTCGGTCAATATTCCGGTGGTTTGTGCCAGCGCGCTGGTGAATGCAGGCGACGTGATCGTGGCCGATGATGATGGGGTGTGCGTGGTGCCGCGCGCCAGTGCCGAGGTCGTGCTGGAGAAGGCGCAAGCGCGCGAGGCGAACGAGGAAGCAAAGCGCCAGCGCCTCGCAGCCGGGCAGCTCGGACTCGACATATACGACATGCGTGGCACGCTGGCGGAGATGGGTTTAAGATATGTCTGACGGCGTTCGCGTAATGTGGATGCGCGGCGGGACGTCAAAGGGCGGCTATTTCCTCAAGGAGGATCTGCCGGCCGAGACCGGCGCCCGCAGCGAGTTTCTGCTCCGGGTCATGGGTTCGCCTGATCCACGCCAGATCGATGGCATGGGCGGCGCCGATCCATTGACCAGCAAGGTGGCTGTGGTGTCGAAATCTGAGCGCGAGAATGTCGACGTCGACTATCTGTTCCTGCAAGTTTTCGTCGACAAGGCGCTGGTGTCCGATCAACAGAATTGCGGGAACATCCTTGCTGGCATAGGTCCTTTCGCGATCGAGCGGGGTCTTGTGACTGCGCAGGACGGCGAAACGCGCGTCACGATCTTCATGGAGAACACTGGCCAGATTGCTGTAGCGACGGTGCGTACTCCCGGCTGCGTCGTCGCGTATACGGGTGAGGCGCGGATCGATGGCGTGCCAGGCACCGCCGCACCGGTGCCGCTGGAGTTTCGCGATACAGCCGGATCGTCGTGCGGCGCTCTGCTCCCCAGCGGCCATGCCAGCGATATCATCAACGGCGTCGCCGTTACGCTCATCGACAATGGCATGCCGTGCGTGGTGATGAGGGCGGCTGACGTTGGCGCGACCGGCTATGAGAGTCGTGAGGCGCTTGACGCCGCTATCAATCTGAAGGCGAGGATCGAGGCGATCCGGCTGATCGCTGGACCAATGATGAATCTTGGCGATGTGACTGACAAGTCTGTGCCCAAGATGATGCTGGTCGCCCCGCCCCGTGATGGCGGCGCGGTCACTGTGCGCAGCTTCATTCCGCATCGTGCCCATGCCTCGATCGGGGTTCTCGGGGCAGTGAGTGTAGCGACCGCTTGTCTGATCGAGGGCTCGCCGGCGGCCGAGGCGGCAGTGATTCCGGCGGGTAGCCGCAAGACGCTTTCGGTCGAACATCCGTCGGGCGAGACAACGTGCGTCATGGAGGTCGACGGCGATGGCGCAGTAACCAGTGCGGCGATGCTGCGCACGGCCCGCAAATTGATGGATGGAAAGGTTTTTGTATGAACTTTGAAACGCAAGACCGCATCATTAGCTGGGTTGCCGATCCATCGAAACCGCGCTTCGTTCCCCCCCTAGGCGCTGTGGATGCGCACTGCCATGTGTTCGGTCCTATGGCGCAGTTCCCGTTCAGCGCGAAGGCCAAATATCTCCCTGGGGATGCTGGCCCCGACATGCTCTTCGCACTACGCGACCGGCTGGGGTTTACGCGCAACGTGATCGTACAGGCGAGTTGTCACGGCACTGATAATGCCGCCACGCTGCACGCGATCGCGAAGTCCAACGGCAAGGCCAGGGGAGTTGCCGTGGTCGAGCCGTCCGTTACCGACGCCGAACTGGAACGGCTGCACGAAGGCGGGATCCGCGGTGTTCGCTTTAATTTCCTTAAGCGGCTGGTCGATGACGCGCCCAAGGACAAGTTCCTGGAAATCGCGCGCCGCATCCAGCAGCTTGGCTGGCATGTCGTCGTCTATTTCGAGGCGGACATCTTGATGGAACTGCGTCCTTTCCTAGATGCCATCCCGACGTTGATCGTCGTCGATCATATGGGCCGCCCGAACGTCGCCCAGGGACCGGACGGCGACGAAATGCGCGCCTTTCGGAGCTTGCTCGACAGTCGCGATGATATCTGGTTCAAGGCAAGTTGCCCCGATCGGCTGGATGCCAAAGGTCCGCCATGGGACGATTTTGCCACTGCCGTAGCTCCGCTGATCGCAGATTATCCGGATCGCGCGCTGTGGGGCACTGACTGGCCGCATCCGAACATGCAGGATGCTACTCCTGATGATGGCGCGCTGGTCGATATGATCCCGAGCATCGCCCCTACGCTGAGCCTTCAACGCAAGCTGCTCGTCACAAATCCGATGCGGTTGTATTGGGCGAAGGAGGCAGTCTGAAGGGCGCCGGATCACGATCACCTTCCCGCAGGCGCTCGCTACCATATTTGGCGATTGGCTCGTCGCTGCGCATAGCGAGCGCAACGGAACGCTTACGGTTGGATTCGGGTGTTCCGCAGCATCAGGTCCCTGTGATCCCAGCTACACGGCAACTGCCATTAACGATGTCCCAGGGGGCGACGGTGTCGAACTGAGAGTCCGGCCGCTTGCTCTTGCGGCCCGTCCCGGCAGGAGCCAGGAAGAGCCGCCATGTGGCGCAGGATTAACCTGCGCCGGGAGGAATTACTTGAACCTGAAGCGTGCGCCGACCGCGAAAGTGCGGGCGAGCAATGTCGTGCCGAGGTTATACTGGTCCGGCCCGCCGACGTCCTCGAACTTGTAATAGGTCTGCTGCTTCGACTTGGTGAGGTTCACTGCGTCGAAAGTGAGGCCGATCTGATCGTTGACGTTCCAGGTAAGCTGGAGATCGAGGCTCTTCTCCGGATTGCGCCATATGCCGATCGGGTTCGCAAAGAGGCGGGCTTCATTATTGGCCAGAAACTCCTTGCGCCAGATGTAGGAGAGTCGCGCGCCGATCGGGCCGTTATCATAAGCGAGAGTGACATTGTACGAGAGGTCAGACACACCGAAGAAGGACGAACTTGACTGACCAACGATGTTCCCCGCCGCGTCGGAAACCGGGATGTTCTGCTTGGAATCGAGGATCGTGACGCTGCCGACCAGGCCCAGGCCGTCGAGCGGACCCGGCAGGTAATGCGGAAAATAGGTCGCGCCCAGCTCGACGCCCTTGAGCACGCCATTTGAAGCGTTGACCGGGCGCGTGATCGCAAAGACATCCGTTGCGCCAGCCACCAGGCCGTTGTTTGGGATGACTTCGCGCACAGTGAGCGGCACCACGAGTCCGTCGATCTCACGCCGGAACAGCGTTCCGTAGATAGCGCTGTCGCGATCGAAATACCATTCGAGTGCAAGGTCGAAGTTCTTCGAATGCGTGGGTTTGAGCGTCGCCGTACCCGCCGATCCGCTGCCATAGCCCAGGTTAGTGAGATCGCCCGTCAGCGTGTAGTTCGGATTGATATCAGTGAAGTTCGGGCGGCGAAGCGTTTCGCCATAGTTGAACCGCAGGCGCAGCTTGTCAGTCAACTCGTACCGTGCCGTGAAGCTCGGCAACCACTTGCTCGAATTGCTCGACACGCGGGTCTCTGCGCCATTATTGTAGCGGTCGAAGAAGTTGTAATTTGTGTCGACCGTGACGTAGCGCACACCGGCTTGCAGCTTCAACGGGCGGCCGAAGATCGAGAGTTCTCCATCAGCCTGAACATAGGCGGCGATGGTGTTCTCCTGGATGTCGAACACCTTCTGGAGCGAAAGCTGATCGGACGTCGCCAGACCGTACAGGCCGCGTGCCGTGTCGGCATTGTCGTTCAGCCAATAGCCGCTCGGCAAAACCCAGCTCGTCGGCACGTCGGCGCGACCGTCATAGAAGCCGGAGTTGGTGAACAGGGCGTCCTCGCCAAGCGAAGAAAGCGGCCGCGTCCCACCCGGCAGGCCATTGGCATCCTGCGTGCGCACGGCAGTCGAAGCCTTGCGATCATCGATGCGGATGCCGCCCTTGATCTGCCGCAGGAAACCTTCGTCCCACGTATAGTAGGCGTCCAGCGTTCCCGTGAGCGAACTGCCCTTATCGCGTTGCGCATTGTCATAGAATTGCGCGATGTTCCAGGCGCTGGGGTCGGTCAGCAGCGAGTCGTCGTCGAAATGATAGGAGGGGATGCCGCCGCCTGCATTGAAGTCCACGTCGATCGAATTCGCGACCCGATCGCTGCGCATGGCGATGAACGATGTCTTGTACTTGCTGGTCTGGTACGCAAGGTCGCCGACGATCTTGCCGCGTTCGCCCAAGTCCCACTTGCCGTTGAGGGCATAGACGAAGCTGTCCGTCTTGTTCTTGGTATAGTCGCCGCTGTTGAAGCCATAAACCTTGTTTGCAGTGCGCGACTTGACGATATTGGTGCCCTCGTAGAGCGTCACCGGCTGGGGATTGTCCCAAAAATCGACGAAGCTGAATTGCAGGCTGTTGAACGTCTCGCCCCGGAACCCTGCGTAGAAGACTTCGGCAGTATAGACCGAGCTGCTGTTGGGCGCCCACTGCATCGCGACGTTGAACGAAGGACGCTCGCGCTTGCCATACAGGTCGGCGCTGAACGCCGCGTCACGCGAGAGATAATAGGGCGTGTCGACGCCGTTTATGTTGAGGGTGGAGCCTGCCGCGGTCGGAAGTCCCTTATCCAATCCGGGCGTCCAAAGGCTTGCGAGGTCGGTAGGATCTGCCGTGGCCAAGTTGGGCGCCCGGCAATCGGTTGGGAAGATGCGCTCAAGAGCGGTCCAGCCATTCGGATTGCCAAGAGGGCTACCGGGCGTCCGGGCGCAAACATTGGCTGCGCCGCTGCCGCGCGGCAAATTTGTCTCTGTTGCGAAGGGCACAAATGCACCCGCCGTCACGGTTTGGTCGCGATACTTGGTGCGCGAATAGCTGCCGTTCACCAATATGCCGATGTCGCCGATGCCGGTTTCCCAACGATTGCTCACCAGCAGCGCGACGTTCGGATTGTAGCTGTCCGCCTGCTCATTGTAGATGCCACGGGCAAGACCCGAGATAGCGAAGCCGTCAAAGTCGAACGGACGGCTGGTCGCCACATCGATCTGGCCGGCGAGACCCGTCTCGATCTGGTCGGCGGCGCGCGTCTTGTACACGTCGACTTGCTTGACGAGGTTCGCGGAGATGTCCTGCAACGAGAAGGATTGTCCGGCTGCCGTGAAGATATTGCGGCCGTTCAGGGTCGTCAGCGGATCGGTGAGGCCGCGGATCGAAATGCCGGCCGCTTCACCGCCAGCGCGGTTCGTGACCTGAATCCCGGTGACGCGCTGAAGTGCTTCGACGACGTTATTGTCCGGCAATTTGCCGACATCTTCGGATACGATAGAGTCGACGATCTGGACGGATTGCTTGCGGACGTTGAGCGCGCCGACGATCGATGCGCGCACGCCTGTTACGACGATATCGTTGTTATTGGCGTCAGCGGATGCATCGTCGGCAGCACCGCCTGCGGGCGTGCCTTGCGCAGGCGCCGCCTGCTGAACCGCGCCTGTATCCTGCGTCGCCTGTGCCCATGCGGTTCCACCCATTACGAGCGAAAGCACAGATGCGGAACCCAACATGATCGGCTTGAATGCCATTCTCAACCTCCCCAACGTGACCGTTCGATGCAGCCATTAGTCCTACTAATAGAATGCGATCTGGCACTATCAGACATGGCCGTCAAGGCCATATTACGTTCATGACAGGAGCTATTGGCGGGCGTCTGTTGGAAACTGGCCGTTTGAGGACGTCATCAATGTCGGAGTTAACCGATGTTATCGGATTTGGTCCCGAGGAAGTCTAAGCCCTTGGCCCGCACAGCAGAAATGTGCCTCAACTTCACCGTCAGGGAGCCGCCCAGCCCCTGATGCCTGAGTGCGACCCTTAAGCCTCAGCAGTCGATATGGCCGCCGTTCTGCTCCCGCTGAGGTCCATCGGCTTGCATCCACTAGAGCCGCCCGTTCGCGACCGGCTCACCGAAGTCGGGGGTGCCATCGGCGCGGTACTGTATCGGCTGGATGCGCGTGTGGCGGTTCGGATCGAACAGCGGATCGCCGACGATCGTCTCGTAATCGCGCGCATGATAGACGAGCATGTCGCGGCCCTTCTCGTCGATAGTAAAGCTGTTGTGCCCCGGCCCCCAGACCTTGTGCACAGGCGAAGAGACGAACACCGGAGCCTGGGACTTCGACCAGGCGGCCGGGTCCATGATGTCCGCGTCGTCCCGCGCCGTCAGCATACCCATGCAGTAACGCGCGTCCGTGGCGCTCGCCGAGTAGGTCATGAACAGGCGGCCGTTCCGGGCGAGCAGGGCAGGGGCTTCATTGACCTTGAACCCTCGTATTTCCCAGTCAAGCGTCGGCACTGAAAGCCGTGTAGGCTTTGCAGCCAGCGTCGTTGGTGTAGCCAGCGGTGCCAGATAAAGGTTCGAGTTCGTATCGAAGCCCGTCTCGCGCTGCGCCCATGCAAGATAGCGCGTCCCGCGATGCACGAAGGACGTGCTGTCCAGATTGAAGCTGTCCCACGCCGTCTGAAGCTGGCCGAGCACCGTCCATTTCCCCGTCATCGGATCGTCGCCATCGCAGGCCAGCGCATAGGTGCGGATGCGGAACACGTCTTCGCCACCACCACTCGGGCCTGCGGCGAAGTACATGATCCAGCGCCCGTCGATCAGGTGCATCTCGGGCGCCCAGATGAAGCCCGACATTGGCCCCGTGTCGAGATGACGCCACAGCACGCGCTCCTGCGCGACGGCCAGGCCGCTAAGCGTGCGCGACCGACGCAGTACCAGCCGATCATATTCCGGCACCGATCCGGTCATGTAATACCAGCCGTCGTCGTGACGGAACACCTGCGCATCGGCACGCTGGCGGACAACGGGGTTCACGATGCCAGATGGACGCGCTGCTTTGCGTGCCACCGCTGGTGCCGCCGCAAGCGCCGCTGCGCCCGCTACGAAAGAACGTCGGGTGATTATCGTCATTGCTTTAATACTCCGCAATCGGCCAGCCGTCCGCGCCCCAGCGGATCGGCGCAATGCGCAACGTGGGTGCGCCTGCATTCGTCTTGTCATAAGCGTGGTAGACCACGTAATCGGTCCCATCCTTGTCGCGCAGGACGCCCGCGTGGCCGGGACCGCGAAAGCGGTCCTGCTCGGGAAGGTCCGCACGAATGAAGATGGTGCCGCCGCCCTCCATCATCTTGCTGCCGTCCTTGCCCAGATAGGGTCCGGTGATCTGCTTCGATCGTCCGATGACGGTATAGTAGGTGCTCTGCGCACCCTTGCAGCAATAGTCGTAGGACGCGATCAGCCAATAATAGCCGCCACGATCGATGATGAAAGGCGCTTCCACGGCGTCGGGGCCACCAGCGGGGGCGGGGCGACGGGCAACCGAATAAGGTTTGGCGGCGGGATCGGCGGGCTTGCCGGTCTCCGGATCGAGCCGGAACAGCTTCAACCCGCTCCAGAAGCTGCCAAGCGACAGCCAGTGCTTGCCATCGCGGCCGACGATGAAATTCGGGTCGATTGCATTGAAGTCGCTGTCGTTCGTCGACATCAGCACCGGCCCCTCGTCGCGCCATCCATAATTCGGCGCGTTCGGGTCAAGTGTCGGGCTGGTGAACAGGCCGATGGCCGATCGGTTCGAGCCGAAGGTGGAGACCGCATAATACAGGCGATAGCGACCGTTCACATAGGAGATGTCGGGTGCCCACATGTCCTTAGCGCCGGGCACTGCTTTCGCTACCCAATCGGGAAGCTCGCCGATCAGCGGCTTGCCCGCCGTCCAGTGAACGAGATCCTTGGACGTGCGAGACAGGATGTAGCGGCCACCCGTGCTGAACACATAATAAGTGTCGCCTTCCCGCGCGATCACCGGATCATGCGTAGGCGATATGTCTCCGGTAATGCGGCTGTTAAGGGTGGGGGCGTCACGGCTCTGCGCGCCGCCCGAACTCGCAACCGCCAAAGCTGCGCCCACGCTCAGCCGCAGCATTCTCGCGCCCATCAATGTCTCTCTCCCATCGCTATTCTAATGGGCCGCTCCGCCCAAATGGCGAAGCGGCGGGCCCCCTATCGCAGATCCAGCATCACCACCGATTTCGGCGGCAGCGTCACCGTAAGCGTGCCGCCGTCCAATCGCGCGCCATTGAAATCCGCTGGCGTCACCGTGTCCGGTTTATCGAAGCTGTTGAGCGAGTTGACGGCAGGCGCAGTCAGCACCTTGCCAGAAACGGCGGAAGCGGTGACACCGGCCAGCGTTGTCGAGACTGTCATTTCCTTGTTGGGATCAAGGTTGGCGAGAGCGACATGGACCTGCCCCGCCTTGTCGCGCACAGCCGATGCACTCACCGCCGGCATCGTCCACTGATCCTTGCCGTACCATGGCGATTTGATCTCGATCGGCAGGACGGTTCCGTCCATGTACGGCTTGTACATGGCAAAGACATGGTAGGTAGGCGTTAGCACCATCTTCGGCCCGTCAGTCAGGATCATCGCCTGCAACACGTTCACCATCTGCGCGATGGCCGTCATCTTCAGTCGGTCGGTATGTTTGGCGAAGATGTTGAGATGAACGGCCGCCACCAGCGCATCGCGTAGCGTGTTCTGCTGGCGCAGGAAGCCGGGGTTAGTGCCGGGATCGCCCGCGAACCAGGTGCCCCATTCGTCGACCGCCAGGAAAATGCGCTTCTTGGGATCATATTTGTCCATGATCGCGCTGTGCTTGGTAATCAACTCGTCCATGCGCATCGCTTCGGACAGCGTCTCGGCCCAGCCCGCTTCATCGAACTGCGATGCGGAAGCACGGGGCGGCCAACGTCCGGGAATTGTGTAATAATGAAGCGAGAGCGCATCAACTTGCTCGCCCGCTTCGCGGATCATGGTCTCCGTCCACTTGTAATCGTCGACATTCGCGCCGGACGCGATCTTCAGGATCTTCGTACCTGCGGGAGCCTTGATGAACGTGGCATAGCGGCGCGTTTCGTCGGCTGCGAACTCGGGCCGCATATTGCCACCGCAGCCCCACAGTTCATTGCCGACACCAAAATAGGGCACGGCCCATGGCGCCTTATGACCGTTCTTGGCGCGTTCTTCGGCAAGGGTGCCTGCGGGCGCAGTCATATACTCGATCCATTCCGCCATCTCCCGCGCGGTGCCGTTGCCGACATTGCCTGCAATATAGGGTTCCGCGCCGATTTGCCCGACAAGGTCCATGAACTCGTGCGTGCCGACCTCGTTGGGTTCGGTCACGCCGCCCCAATGCGTGTTGATCTTCACCGGGCGCTTGGACTGCGGACCTATGCCTTCGCGCCAATGATATTCGTCGGCAAAGCATCCGCCGGGCCAGCGTACCACGGGCACGGCCAGATTGCGCAGGGCACCGACCACGTCATTGCGGAAGCCGCGCGTGTTCGGGATACGGGAATTCTTGCCGACCCACAGGCCGCCGTAAATGCCGTTGCCAAGATGCTCGGCGAACTGCGTGAAGATGCGTCGGTCATAGACGGGGCCGGGCGTGTCAGCGCGAATCGTGGCTGTAACATTGGCCTGTGGAGCCGTTTGGCTAAGCACTGGAGCAGTCGTGCAGAGAAGCAGCACGGCGGCTGCGGCATTCAGAAATCTGGATTTCATCCTCTCGTCCCTTTTAATGCGATCTTTGGTTCATTCATTGAATGGCTCGACGATCTCCCGCCGTGATCGCAGGAAAGCGTCCGCCACCAGCTTCAATGGACTGGTGTCGACATCCGATCGGCCGGTCCGGATCAGAGTCGCAAAACGCGCATAAAGCCCCGAATATTCCTGATCCTCGCGATGATCGGTCCCACTCGGCAGGCTGAGTACCGCGCCGCCGCGGGATAGCTTGCAGGTTCCGGCATCGGTTTCGACGGTTATGTCCCAGCTTTGCGGGCCGGTTTGCCGCCAATCGAGATCCATCGAGATCGGCGCGCCAGCGGTATCGCAAAAGATGAGGTTCGCAGCGATCGGAGCGGCCCGGTTTTCCGGCCGCTCCAATACACCCGACCGCAGGAAGAATGGGCGAGGCAAGATATGCGTTGCGATCGACAAGGCGTTGATGCCCGGATCGAAGACGCCAAGCCCGCCCGGCTCCCATATCCATGCCTGCCCCGGATGCCAGACGCGCACATCTTCACGCCACACGATGCTCACGCTGTCGATACGGCGATCGGCGAGCCACGCGCGTGCAGGCGCTACCCCGGCTGCAAAGCGCGAATGCCACGCCGCGAACAGCGAAGCGCCGACCTTCGTGGCGCGCGCGGCCAAGGCGTCCACCTCGGCCAATGTCGCGCCCGGCGGCTTCTCCAGAAAAACATGCGCACCGCGCTTCAACGCCAGCGTCGCGAGGTCATAGCGAACCTGCGGCGGCGTGCAGAGTGCCACGGCATCGACGGCCGGACCCTCCTGAAGCAATGTCTCCAGACTGTCGAAATGCGCCACGCCGTCGACGCCCCGATCGTGCGGGCTAACCGTAGCGGCTAGACTAAAGGCGGCGTCGCCATAGATCGCCGGCAAGTGCTGATCCCGCGCGATCTTGCCCATGCCGACGACAGCAATGCGAATGGGGTCCATCGTCAGAGCGTCCGCACGACAACGGCTTCCTCCGCACCGCGCGCCAGCGGATTGCGCAAGGGCAGCGTAAACGGCGCGGCCTCAATCTCGAAAGTATCCCCGACGCGCGTTTCGACATTGTCGCTGAACGAGAGCGTCGCGGTACCAAAGAAGTGGACGTGAATGTCACCCGGACGGCGGAACAGCCCATATTTGAAATGATGTGCTTCAAGGTTCGCCAATGTGTGCGACATATTGGCTTCGCCCGACAGAAATGGCTTTTCCCAGAGCGTCGCACCATCGCGCAGAATCCGGCTCATGCCTTCGACATGATCGGGCGGCGTACCGACGAGCAGTTCCGGACCCAGCGCTGCCTGACGCAGCTTGGAGTGCGCAAGCCAGAGGTAATTATGGCGCTCCGTCACATGATCGCTGAACTCATTGGCAAGGCACAGCCCAAGCCGGAACGGTGTCCCATCAGGCCCGATCAGATAGATGCCCGCAAGCTCTGGCTCCTCGCCGCCGTCCTTCGCAAAGTGCGGCATGGAGAGGGCATCCCCCGGCCCGACCAGTTGCGAGCCGTCACCTTTGTAGAACCATTCCGGCTGCTGACCTGTCTGCCTTGACGCTGGCTTTCCGCCTTCGACGCCTTCAAGGAACATGCGCATAGAGTCGGTCTGGGTAGCCGCAGTAGCCGCATCACGGTGCATCTTGTCACGGCCTTCTGCCGATCCAAGATGCGTAAGGCCCGTCCCCGCCAGCACAAGATGTGCGGGATCTTCATGATCGATGGGAGTCACCAGACGCCCCGCCGCAAATTCAGCGGCCAGATCGACGTCAGCACCCTTGCCGCATGTCTTCACTGCCTCCACCAAACCTATGCCGTCGGCAATTGCGCGCGTGGCGAGCATACGGATGCTTTTCACGCCTGGAACAAACGCTGCTCCCTCGTCCGTCGCGGCGATCACCGCGCGTGCGCCATCGGGGCCGCGATGCTGCAGCAACCGTAATGTCATCGAACCTCTCCCAAAATTCCAAACGCCGCGATGCGGTCGTCCGTGTCAGTTGATGCTAAGCTTGCCGTCGATCAGGCGGGGAACGCCATCCTTGGCGGCGGCGTCCTGCAATTCTTGCGGCAACAGGCTCTGAGCCAAGTTTTGATAGGACACCGGGCGCAGGAACCGATCGATCGCCATACTCCCCACTGATGTCGTACGGCCGTCCGAAGTCGCGGGATAAGGCCCGCCATGCACCATGGCATGCGTGACTTCGACACCGGTCGGCCAGCCATTCACCAGGATACGCCCCGCCTTGCGCTCAAGGATCGGAATGAGCGTCGCCGCCAGCGTCTCGTCCTCAGCATCCATATGCAGCGTGGCAGTTAGTTGGCCCTCAGCCTTGGCGAGGACGTCGCGCAATTCCGCTTCGTCCCGGCAACGGACGAGCAAAGAGGATGCGCCGAATACTTCATGCCCCAGCGCTTCGTCCGCCAGGAAAGCACTGGCAGTGGTCACGAACAGCGCTGCCTGACCACAGGTTACGCCGTCACCGGCTTGCCCGCGCGCGATCGTCTCCACGTCCGAATGACTGGCCAGGGTCTCAATGCCCTTTTTATAAGCAGCCTGGATACCGGGCGTCAGCATCGTCCCCCCGACGTTAGCGGTGAGTGCTCCGCCAGCCGCGCTGATAAAGTCGTCAAGGCCATCGCCCTCGATCGCGAGAAGCAATCCGGGATTGGTGCAGAACTGCCCCGCACCCATCGTCAACGATCCCACGAATTCTGTTCCGAGCGTTGCACCGCGGGCCGCGAGCGCGTGGGGCATCAGCAATACGGGGTTGATGCTCGACATCTCCGCGTAAACCGGGATCGGTACTGGACGCGCCTGCGCGAGGGCGAGCAAGGCCAGTCCGCCTGCGCGTGACCCGGTGAACCCGACCGCAGCAATGCGGGCATCCTTGACCAATGCGGAGCCAAGATCGTTGCCCGGTCCAACCAGATGCGAGAACACGCCGTCCGGCAACCCGCTTGCCGCAATTGCCCGCCGAATCGCGTCTGCAACCAGCGCACCCGTCGCCGGATGGGCTGGATGTCCCTTCACCACCACGGGGCACCCCGCGGCCAAGGCTGACGCCGTGTCTCCGCCCGCCGTTGAGAAAGCGAGTGGGAAATTGGACGCGCCAAAGACCGCTACCGGACCCAGCGGCACCATCCGCATACGCAGATCGGGGCGAGGGAGCGGCGACCGATCCGGCAACGCGGGATCAATGCGCAGGCCCTGCCATCCGCCACTACGCACCACGGTCGCGAAAAGCCGGAGCTGACTCACGGTTCGTCCGCGCTCACCTTCCAGCCGCGCACGGGGCAAGCCGCTCTCGCGCATGGCCGTATCAATTAACTCATCCCCAATCGCGATGATTTCGTCGCCGATTCGTTCAAGAAACTGCCCACGCGTTTCCCGATCGGTTGAACGATAGGTATCAAACGCGGCTTCAGCAGCAGCACACACGGCATCCACGTCGCCGGGGCCATGAATGGCAAAAGCTTCGCCGACCGGTTCGCCGGTTGCTGCCGAAATCGAATAGAAATCGCTCCGTGCGGGAGATGGGGCGAGAGAGGCTTGATCGGTCATTTCGGCTCCTTATTACTCCGACATATTATACCAAACGCAAGAAGGCAATGTTTGTCGTTCCACCTTCGAGCATCCGCTGGTACTGGTCGTTCGAGGAGGGATTCATGACGAATGCAAAGGCGGTCAAACTGATCCAGGTTGGAGCGGAGGGCGAAACCCCAGCCGGACGCAAACCGCGCGGACCGGGGAGGCGGCTGCACGGCGCTCTCGTCCACAAGCTGGGGCTGGCTATTTTGTCGGGGCAATATGCGCCGGGCGATATCTTGTCGGGCGAAGTCGCTTTTGCCGAGGAGCTGGATGTTTCGCGTAGTGCCTACCGCGAGGCCGTTCAGGTGCTGACTGCGAAGGGGCTGGTCGAGAGCCGTCCCAAAGCTGGCACGCGCATCCTGCCGCGAAACCGCTGGAACCTGCTGGACCCGGATGTGCTCGCATGGGCATTTGCGGGCGAACCGGATTTAGAGTTCGTGCGCAATCTGTTTGAACTTCGGGCCATTGTCGAACCGGCAGCGGCGCGGCTTGCCGCCGAACGCCGCGATCGCAATGATCTGAAGCTCATGAAGGACGCGCTGGCTGCAATGCGCCGCCACACGCTCGCCACAGAGGCTGGGCGTGCGGCGGATCGCGATTTTCATAATGCGATACTACAGGCAACACGTAACGACGCCTTGCTTGTGCTGACGGCAAGCATCGGCGCGGCCGTCAATTGGACGACGCAATTCAAGCAGCGCTCACGCGCCCTGCCGCGCAATCCAATCCCCGACCATGTGCGCGTTTATGATGCCATTGCCGCGAGCGACGGTTCAGCGGCCAGCGAAGCAATGCGCGTCCTTGTGGACCTGGCCCTGGAAGACACGCGCAGCGCCATGCAACCCTGAACCTTACGTCGCTTCGGAAACGACTTGCTGATCGGGCAGAGCGTGGGTCGGTCGTGATCCCCACAGAGCATAAAACAGCACATAAATTTCACATGCCGCCGTCAGCAGGAACGAACTCTGCAATCCGTAATTGTCCGCGATCCACCCTTGGACGATAACCAGCGCGCCGCCCGCGATCGCCATGATGAGCAATCCCGACCCTTCCTCCGTCAGCGGTCCCAAGCCACGAATGCCGAGCGCGAAGATGGTGGGGAACATGATCGAGTGGAACAGGCCGACCAAAATCAGCGACCACATCGCGATTGGCCCAGTCGTGAAGACCGTCACCAGCATCACCACAAATGCGCCGACGGAGAAGGCGGCGAGCACGGTTTCAGCGCGGATTTTCTGCATGATCGCCGAGCCGGCAAACCGGCCGACCATCATCCCGCCCCACAGGAAGGTCAGGTATCGCCCGGCTTCCTCATGCGTCAGATTGGCGATCTCAGGCTGGCTGACGAAGTTGACGAAGAGATTGGCGACGCCGATCTCCGCGATCAGATAGATGAAGATCGCCGGGATGCCGAACACGAGATTGCGATGCTTCCAGAGCGAAAGACGCTTGCGCTCCTCACGGGCCAGGCGCGTCGTGGCATTTCCCATGGCGGGTAGTGGGAAGCGGGCAATGATAATCGCGAGCACGACCAGCACAACTGCGACGAGCGCATAAGGGAGCACCACCGACTGCGCGTCGGCTAGCCTTTCGGCTTGGGTGAGAACAACGCCTGCTTCGGCCGTGCCACCCTTAGAACGACCTAAAATCAGGTAGGCTCCAAACAGCGGCGCGAGCATCGTGCCGGCCGAGTTCATCGCCTGCACCAGATTGAGACGGGACGACGCGGTTTCCGGTTTGCCGACGACCACGACGTAGGGATTGGCCGCGACTTGCAGCAGGGTGATCCCGCTTGCAATCACGAACAGCATGGCCAGCGTCACGCCGTAAGACGGAATACGGGCGGCGGGTATCATGCCTAGTGCTCCGACTGCCATGATGAGCAGGCCAACTACCAGCGATCGTTGATATCCGATCCGCTCTATCAACTTCGCTGCAGGAATCGACGCCACGAAATAGGCGATGAACCAGGTCGATTCGATCAGCGTCGTCTGAGTGTAGGTAAGATCGAAGACACTGCGCAGATGCGGCAGCAGCGTGTTGTTGATGACCGTAATGAAGCCCCACATGAAAAACAGGCTGGCGAGCAGGCTCAGCGCCGGTCCATAGCGGACACCTTCATTCCCTGATGCTATCGTTCCGATCGTTGACGATGGTATTGGCGCTGCCATGTCATCCTTCTCCATTATTGAACGCTGCCATCAACACCTGACTCGGCATGGCTTGCGCTCCGCTAATTAGTCCGACTATATATGGAAGCGGAAAGCGTCAATGCGTCATCGTCAATGGCGCAATCTGTGGAGGCGAGGAATGGAGAAGATTGGCAAAGCTAGTGCAACGCTGGGGGGGCTGGCGCTCGCGCTGATGACAGGCAATCCTGCCGCTGCGGCAGAGGCGAGCCGCTCGCCCGCCGGATCATTGAAGGACGGCACCGCCATTGAAACGATTACGCTGTCGAATGGACGCGGCATCTCGGCGCGTATCCTTACCTACGGCGCGACGCTTCAATCGCTGATCGCACCCGACAAGGATGGGAAGCCCGCAGACGTCCTGCTGGGCTACGATGATCTCTCCTCCTATGTCGATCACCCCAATTATTTCGGTGTCACGGTCGGCCGCTATGCCAACCGCATCGCGGGCGGACGGTTCACGCTGGACGGCAAAGGCTACCAACTGCCGCTCAACGACAAGACCAATTCCCTTCACGGCGGCGGCAAGGGGTTCGACAAGGTGGTCTGGAAGGTCGTCTCGCTGAAGAGCGGCCCGACCGCCAGCCTGGTCCTCAGCTATCGCAGTCCCGATGGTGACGCTGGCTACCCCGGCCAATTGGATACGACTGTCACCTATTCGCTCGACGAGGCAGGCGCGCTCACCATTGCGTTCGACGCAAAGACGACGAAGCCGACCATCGTGAACATGACCAATCATGCCATTTTCAATTTGGGCGGCGAAGGATCGCCTGATGGCGCGACGAACCACATGCTGACGGTTCCGGCCTCCGCCTACACTCCGGTCAACACTAACCTTATCCCCACCGGCGAGCGCCGTTCGGTGGAAGGCAGCGTGTTCGACTTCCGTAAAGCCCGCCGCGTTGCCGATGGCATCCGTGACGGACGCGAGGAGCAAATCTGCTTCGGCCAGGGCTACGATCACAATTTCGCACTCGACAAGGGGTTGACCAAGGCACCTGAACTGGCGGCGCGGCTGGAGGATCCCCAATCGGGCCGCGTTCTGGAAGTGCTCACCACCGAACCTGGCATCCAATTCTACACGGGCAACTTCCTGGACGGCACTTTCGTCGGCAAGCAGGGGCACCTCTATCGTATGGGTGATGGGATCGCTCTGGAGCCGCAAAAATTTCCGGACGCACCCAATCAACCCGACTTCGTTTCCGCTCGGGTCGATCCCGGCAAGCCTTATCGGCATGTGATGATCTACCGCCTTTCCACGACACGCTGACGGATTTCCTATGACAGATGCTACCCCTCCCAAGCTCCGTTCGCGGGCCTGGTTCGACAATCCCGAGAATATCGACATGACTGCGCTCTATCTGGAGCGATACCTCAACTTCGGCCTCAGTTTGGAAGAGCTTCGGTCGGGTAAACCGATCATCGGCATCGCACAGACCGGCAGCGACTTGTCCCCGTGCAACCGGCATCATCTGGTGCTGGCGGAACGCGTGCGTGAAGGCATAAGGGAAGCGGGCGGCATCGCTCTGGAATTCCCGGTCCACCCTATCCAGGAGACCGGGAAGCGCCCCACTGCGGGGCTGGATCGCAACCTTGCCTATCTGGGTCTCGTGGAAGCCCTCTATGGTTACCCGCTCGACGGCGTGGTCCTCACCACGGGTTGCGACAAGACAACGCCTGCCTGTCTGATGGCGGCCGCGACAGTCAACATCCCGGCAATCGCGCTGTCGGTCGGCCCAATGCTCAACGGCTGGCACAAGGGGGAGCGCACCGGTTCGGGCACTATCGTCTGGAAGGCGCGGCAGATGCTGGCGACTGGTGAAATCGACGATCTCGGATTCATAAAACTGGTGGCGTCGTCGGCTCCCTCGACTGGCTATTGCAACACCATGGGCACTGCGACGACGATGAACAGCCTCGCCGAGGCGCTGGGCATGATGCTACCCGGATCGGCCGCCATTCCCGCTCCTTATCGCGATCGGCAGGAAGTCGCCTATCGCACCGGCAAGCGCATCGTCGGGATGGTGGCGGAGGATCTGAAGCCATCGGACATTCTGACGCTCGATGCTTTTCACAACGCCATCGTCGTCAATTCCGCTATAGGTGGATCGACCAACGCGCCGATCCATCTTGCGGCTCTGTCGCGTCATGTGGGCGTCGATCTCCCGCTCAAAGATTGGGAGACTGAGGGCCACAAGGTGCCGCTGTTGGTCAATCTGCAACCGGCAGGCGAATATCTGGGCGAGGACTATTACCGTGCCGGCGGCGTGCCTGCCGTGGTCGCGCAACTCATGGGGCAGGGACTGATCCGCGAGGACGCGATGACCGTCAATGGCCAGACCATTGGCGAGAACTGCCGCGACGCGACGATTGAGGACGAAAAAGTCATCCGCTCCTTCGATCAACCTTTGGTGAAGGATGCAGGCTTCCTGGTTCTGTCCGGCAACCTGTTCGACGCCGCGATCATGAAGACAAGCGTCATCGACGCGGCCTTCCGCGCCCGCTATCTTTCAAATCCCGATGATCCGGAAGCCTTCGAAGGTCCAGCCGTAGTCTTCGACGGACCGGAAGATTATCACAAGCGCATCGACGATCCGTCGCTGGGCATAACGCCCGCAACGCTGATGTTCATGCGGGGTGCGGGGCCGATCGGCTATCCGGGCGCGGCGGAAGTCGTGAACATGCGACCGCCCGCCTATCTCATCACCGAAGGCATTGGCGCGCTGCCGTGTGTGGGCGATGGTCGCCAGTCCGGCACCAGCGGCAGCCCATCGATCCTCAATGCCAGCCCGGAGGCGGCGGCAATGGGTGGCCTTGCCCTCCTACGCACTGGGGATCGAGTCAGGATCGATCTCAATCGCGGCACGGTGAATGTCCTGATCTCAGACGAGGAACTGGCGGAGCGGCGGCAAGCACTCATGGCTGAAGGCGGCTACCGCTATCCCGCCTCGCAAACGCCATGGCAGGAAATGCAGCGCGCCGTGGTGGGTCAGATGGACACCGGAGCCATATTGGAAGGTGCGGAGAAGTATCAACGCATCGCCCAGACAATGGGCCTGCCACGCGACAACCACTAAAAGGCATAAGCATGATCGGGGGGGGGCGGCCTTTTACGTACGCCTAGGCAAGCCGACGCCGCTCGGTGGTTAAGCCGCCTCCACCCAATCCCGGCGCAAATGCTTGCCCGCCAAGGCCATGAAAAAGCCCGCGAGCAGGTAGAAGCCCAGCGCCGCCACAATCGCATAGCGCAATGCTTCCACGCCGAAAGACGGCGTCAATGCGTCGGAAAGCGCGCCAACGCTCCACGACCCCAATCCCAATCCCACCAGATTGTTGATGAGCAGGAAACAGGCGGCCGCGCTCGCCCGCATATGCGCCGGGACGAGATGCTGTACCGCAGTCAGCACCGGACCCAGCCAGACATAGACGAGCGCCTGCGGGATCAGGAAGAGCAGGAAGGCGAAAGTCGCGCTGCCAGACAAGACGCCGATGACGAACAACGGCATACCCACGACATAGCTAACCGCCGGAACCCATGCATAGGCAGCCTTGTCGCGTCCGCCCATCTTGTCGCCTAACCAACCGCCCAGCAGAACGCCCGCTACTCCACCGAGCAGCAGCAATGCGCCCAGGAACTGTCCCGCGCCAAGGATATTGAGGCCGAAGCTGCGCATCAGCAGGCTTGGAAGCCAGAACGCGACGCCATAGCCGCACATCGAACTGCACGCCGCGCCGAGCGCCAGGAACCAGAAGCTGCGTTTCGCGGCTAAAATGCCGAAGACCGCAGACACCGGCGCGGCATTCGCTTCCGCTGCTGGCCGCACAGGTTCGCGCACTACGAACCGGAAGATCGGCGCGATCAGCAAGCCGAGCACGCCCACGACGATGAAAGCCGTCCGCCATTCCACGGCCTGCGCAATATACCCGCCCAGTAACACGCCGCCCGCTGATCCCAACGGAATACCCAGAGAATAGATCGATAAGGCGCGAGCGCGCTGTTCCTGCGGAAACGTGGCCGAAATCACTGCGTAGGACGGCGCGACGCCCCCCGCTTCGCCTATGCCGACGCCCACCCGGAAGGCGAACATCTGCCAGAAGCTGCTCGCCACGCCGCATAGCGCAGTGAAGCCGCTCCATATCGCCAGCGACACGGTGATGACCCACGTCCGGCTGGTGCGATCCGCCAGCAACGCCAGCGGGATCGCCAGCGTCGAGTAGAGCAACGCGAAAGCAATGCCACCCAGCGCGCCGAGCTGCGTATCGCTCAGCCCCAACTCCGCCTTGATCGGCCCGGCAAGGATGCCAAGGATCTGCCGGTCGAGGAAGTTGAACGTGTACACCAGCAACAGCATCGCCAGCACGACGCCGCGTCGGGCGGGGTAGGGAGCAGATGCCGTCGTCATATCATATCCGTCCGGTTGGGTGAGGCTTCGCGCAACACGAAAGCGAACGGAAGCCGTAGATCAACGTTTCCGGTCTGGCGAGCATGACGGATCAGAACTTCAGGCCCGCCGTCACGAACACCTGCCGGGGATTACCGTAGAACGCCGTCAGCACGCCCTCACGGCCCAGCGTCGAGACCCCGGTCGCGGACTGATAATTGTACCCCGACGTGATGTACTGCTTGTCGGTCAGGTTCTTGCCATGCAGGCCGAGGGAATACCGGTCATTGGCCGAATGCCAGACGATGCTGGCGTCCCACAGTGCATAGCCGGGCTGGTCGAGTGCCGGAATGGGAATCTCGAACTGGTGCGTCAGGCTGCGGTAGGAAAGAGTAGTGGAGAAATCGATCCCTCCATCGCCAAGCGGAATACCCGCGTTCAGCGTGCCAGAGACCGTCCATTTGGGCGTGTTCTGGAACGTGCGCACATCGGAAACGTCGGTGCCGGTGGGGCCGATGAACCGCTTGTACTTCGCATCGACATAGCCCAGCGCGCCAAGCACGCGCAGCGACGATCCGGCCCCTGCGAAGTCGCGCGCCAGCAGGGCATTGGCTTCCACCTCGACACCCTTGATATCGGCCTTCGCGGCATTGGTGGTGATGCCGCAGAAGCTTTGCACGCCGCCCACGGTACAACCGACCGAGCCGGGAATCTGCACATCCTTGTAGTTCGCGTAGAAGCCCGCGATGCTGAGGCTCAGGCGGCGGTCGAACAATGCGCCCTTATATCCAAGCTCGTAGCTATCGACCTTCTCGGGATCGAATGACAGGAAGTCGAATATTTCCTGATAGCTGCGCGTGCCATCGCCATTGCTGTCGGGCGCGGACGTGCCAGAGCCGCGCGGATCGAAACCGCCGCCCTTGAAGCCTTTGGAATAGGAGGCATAGATCAACTGGTCATCGACTGGCTTGAAGCTCAACGAAGCGCGGGGCGTGAATTCCTTGAAGGTGCGCTCGCCTTCGAAATTGGTGGCTGTCGCGAGCACGATGGGTGTGATGCCGCCAAACTCCGGAGAGGTGCCCGTCGCCCGGTTTTGCTTCAGGATGAAAGCCTTCCGCTTATCATTGGTGTACCGACCACCCACCGACAAACTGAACTGGTCGGTGAAGTCGAAGGTAAAATCGCCGAATACCGACCATGTGTCGGTGCGCACGTCGCCAGCGGTATAGCCGTTGAGACCCGGTACGCCGATCGTTGCGCCGGTCAGGCCAAGCAGCACGTCGAACGAAGTTGAGGCGGTCGCGTCCAGATAATAAAAGCCGAGCAAGCCATTTAGCTTGTCGCTCTCATAGAGAAGCTGGAATTCCTGGCTGATCTGCTCGTTGCGATAGACAGCGGGCACGTCGACATCCACGGCGGGCAGCGCGTCGAAGTCGATGGGTGTGAAGCTTGTATCCTTCCGCCATGCGCTGATCGAACGCAGCGTGAACCGGTCCGTCAGTTGCGCCGAGATGTTCATCGCAAGGCCGTATGCCTCGATGTCCTGCTTCGGGTTGTTGAGACCAGCGCGCGTGTCGTAAACATCGTCCAGCACCGGCGCACCGGAAATCAGGCCGGGGATCAGGCGGTGGCCGTTGCGGGCGTTGGACTTGTCGCGGCTGTAGTCGCCGGAGATGCGGATCAGGACCGGCTGGCCGTTGCCGCCGAACTCCACGGTGCCGCGCCCGGCCCAGACATCCTTGTTGTAATTCTCGATGCCAAGATTGATGTTGTCGCCAAAGCCGCCGCGCGACAGTCGCGCCACCGATCCGCCGACCCGGATCATGTCGTTGATGGGTGTGCTGACAGTCAGAACGCCATCGGCCTGGTCATAGCTGCCATAGGTGCCGCGCAGCTTAAGCTGAAACTCATTGGGCAATGCTTTCGTCACGTATTTCACTGCGCCGCCGATCGTGTTGCGGCCGTAAAGCGTTCCCTGCGGCCCGCGTAGCACCTCGATCCGCTCCACTTCGTAGATGTCCAGCACGGCGGCCTGCGGACGATTGAGATAAACGTCGTCGAGATAGATGCCGATCCCAGCTTCGAAACCGGGCACAGGATCTTGCTGACCCACGCCGCGAATGAAGGCGGTCAGCGTGGAATTGGTGCCGCGCGAATTTTCCAGCGTCGTGTTGGGGGTGACATTGGAGATGTCCGTAATGTCGATCGCGCCGCTACGCTCCAGCGCCTCGCCAGAGAACGCGCTGACGGCGATCGGCACGTCGAGCAGGCTTTCCTCACGGCGGCGTGCGGTGACGACAATGTCACCTCCTTCATCCGCGACGGGCGCCTGATCCTGCGCATAAGCGGGTAGGACGGCAAAGCTGCTCCATGCAGCGGAAGCGAGAACGATGGCGCGATAGCTGAGGCGGGCCGTCATGGTGATTTCCTCTCCTGAAAGGCACCCGTGAGCCGGGCTGCCGAATTGCTCTGTAGAATCGATAATGAAAGTTGAACCAACTTTCAACTTGAAATATGAGCCGAACGACAAGAGCGAAGAAATGCGCTAAGAGACGCGCGGCGGAGGGGAAATGCCATGACAGGATCGGCACCGGATCGGGATGACAAGATCCCTCGCACCGCCAGAGGCGAACGTACGCGGCGCGCTTTGTTGGAGGCCGCAACGCAGGAATTCGCCGAAAAAGGTTTCCACGAAGGGTCGATCAGTGGGATCACACGGCGCGCGGGCTGTGCGCTAGGCAGCTTCTATACCTATTTCGATACCAAGGACGCGATCTTTCGCGCGCTGGTAGCCGACATGTCCGATCAGGTGCGCGATCATGTTGCCCCCCGCGTCGCGACGGCACGCAACGGCATCGACGCGGAAAGGCTGGGATTACTGAGCTTCCTTGAATTCGCGCGCGCCCACAAGGAAATCTACCGCATCATTGACGAGGCCGAATTCGTCGATCAGGCCGCCTATCGCCTGCACTATGAAAGCACCGCGGCGCGCATGGCCACGCGCCTGCGTCAGGCTTTCGCGCGCGAAGAACTCGGCGTTGAAGTCGATGAAGTCCATGCCTGGGCCATCATGGGCATGAACGTCTTTCTGGGCCTGCGCTACGGCGTGTGGGACGAAGATCGCGACCCGGCGGAAGTCGCCGCCATCGCCAATGCGCTGATCGAGCAAGGCCTCGGCAGGAGATAAGTGTTCCAGAGGGCGCGGATACGGAAATGAAACTGCACCGTTTTCTCGCCCCCAGATGCGTTCCTCACCGTGCCCTCCCTCCAAAAGCACGGGCGGCCTGTCCGAGGGAGAGTTGGTCGAACTTCAGTTGCATCGTCAGATACCGAGCTCATCCGCAAATCGGCCGCTCACATATTTGGCACCGTAATAGAGGCTGGCTTCCAGCCCATGCCGCGCGCCTTCATTGCCGGTCCGGTAATTCACCGCCAGGTTGTTCACGGCGCGAGTCGACTGCTGTCCTCCATCGGCAAAGGTGGGAACGCCCAGCACGTTGTCGCCCGCAATGCCGGAGTCCGCGCGATCATGGCGTATTTCGAGGCGTTCCAGCATCGACCAGCGGCTGTCGAGCGGGCGGTAGGCGATTGCTGCGGTGGCAGAACCGAAGGTCGCCTTCGCGCCGCTCTGATCCGTCAATTCGGATTAGCGCAACCCGGCGGCAATCGTCTTGCCTTCCCCGAGCGTCCGCAACACATTGCTGGTGGCACCCCAATAATCGACGCGCTGCCCCGCCGCAATTCCGCCCGGCCGTTCCACGACCATTTGTCCGCGCGATAGGTGCCGCCCAGGGTTACTGCCTGATAATCCCCGTTTAACTGTCCTTGCCCAAGCGAACCTCCCGATGCAACCGGATGCAGCGGGTTCACCACGCCACCTGTCGGGACCTCTCCCGGCACCGTGGTGCTGGCGTCGTAGGTAGCATCGACTGTCCAGTGCTTGCCGATGGGCAATGACTGGCTGAGACCATATTGCGCAAAGCTGCGCGGCCACGCTTCACCGATGGCCTAATCCCACGCGCATTGGGCAGATTTGGACGCCATTGCCCTTAAGCGGCCGGGACGGACTGTCGCACCATCGCCTTCAAGGTCAGCGCATCGTTGATTGCAGCCGCCTCTACGTCATTGTTGAAGTACGCCCAGACCGATCGTCCGGCGCGTACCTGGCAGATCATCCAGTCGCTCCAGTCCAGCAATGCCTTATCGGAATAGCGGCCATGATATTTCCCTACGCCGCCGTGGAAACGAACATAGACGAGCTTCCCGGCGACCCAGCGCG
The DNA here is from genome assembly GCF_002953135.1 of Sphingobium sp. SCG-1. Classification (NCBI taxonomy): domain Bacteria; kingdom Pseudomonadati; phylum Pseudomonadota; class Alphaproteobacteria; order Sphingomonadales; family Sphingobiaceae; genus Sphingobium; species Sphingobium sp. SCG-1. Next base: position 3,808,676 of record NZ_CP026372.1, on the reverse strand, counting down.
GTGAGACTGTCTCGGGAAAGTCATGCACTACGAAACCTGCACCGAAGCGATCGAGGAGCGCGAGCGTGGCGTTGGTGTACCAACTCCTGTTTCGGAATTCGAAGACATGGAGCAGGTCGCCCGGCAGCAGCTTTAGAAAGGCTTCGAGCCGGTCAAGGTTTAGGCCCAGCATGGGCGGCAACTGATACAGGATTGGGCCAAGCGTCTGGCCCAGATGTCGCGTCGGCACGATCATGCGCGCCAGCGGCTCGTCGCAATCCTTAAGCTTCTTCGCCTGAGTGATGAACCTGTTGGCCTTTACGGAAAACTGGAAATCCGGCGGCGCTTGTTGACGCCAGGAATCGAAGGTTTCAGCTTTGGGCAGACGATAGAAGCTATTGTTGATCTCGACGGTGTCAAATTGCTCCGCATAGAACGAAAACCACTTCTTGACCGGCAAGCGATCTGGATAGAACGCACCGCGCCAGTGGCGGTAGTTCCAGCCCGAACAACCGATGTGGATCGCAGATGGCATCGAGATCATAGGCGCACCTGCCTATAAGCCGCTATTCCCGAAAACGGTTCCGGACCTTCAGGAAAGCGGCAGGACCGCCAGCATATCCGAGGAGGTCATGAACAGGGCTTTCCCATCCTCACCGAGGCAGCAATTGGCAATGGTTTTCCCCGTGCTGACGATCCCCAGAAGCTCGCCTTGTGCAGTGCAGATATGAACTCCGCCGGGTCCAGTGGCGAAAATGTGCCCGGTCGGTCCGGCCTTGATGCCGTCCGGCAATCCTGAACCTCCCGCCGCCTTTTGCGGCCGCATGTCGCGGAACAGCGAGCGCGACGTGGGCATACCCTTTGGGTCCAGCGCATAGGCCAGTACCTCCGGCTGCTTCTCGTCCGATAGCGCCAAATATAATATGCTCTCATTCGCAGAAAGGGCCACCCCATTAGGCCGATGATGCCTGTCGAGCAGGGCGACGCTGCCATCCGGAGCCAGCCGGTAGAGGCCGCAAAAATCCAGCTCTCGCAGCGGCGAAGTGTCACCATCGGCAAGGCCATAGGGCGGATCAGTGAAATAGATCGCGCCAGAGCGCGCCATGACGAGATCGTTCGGGCTGTTGAAGCGCTTTCCCTCGAACCGGTCGGCAAGAGTTGTCCGCTTGCCGGAACTAAGATCGATGCGGACTATTGCGCGTGATCCGCTGTCTGCCACCACGAGCCGATCCTGATCGTCGAAGGCCAATCCGTTCGCTCCGGCTTCGCGAATTTCCGGCGGCACCGGCGTTTGCAGCCCTGACGGCTTGAGAAATTGGCTAATACCCTGCGCTCTGCTCCATCGGTGAATGATGTTGGCAGGCGGATCGGAAAAAAGGAGGAAATTCCCCTTGGCCGACCAAACCGGACCCTCGGCCCAGCGAAAGCCGCGCGCAAGCACGGTTACGCTGGCATCAGGCGCAATCAATTTGTCGAGCGCCGGGTCCAGGCGGCTGATCGCAGGGGTGGCCGTTGCTGCATCGACCGGTCCGGTCCGGAGCAGCGGCAATGTTGCCATGCCGGCGACCATTTCACGGCGGGTTATCATGCGTTGATAGTAACAGCGCGATGTTCGGATGCGGATCGATAAATCGCCTCTATCACGCGCAGATCGGCCAACCCTTCGGCACCGGACACGATCGGTGTAGTATTTCCGATGATGCATTCAGCAAGATGGTCGAGTTGCCCGGCAAACTGGTTCTTAGGGGAAGCAGGTAGGGTTCGCGGTGCGACTACGCCGTCTTTACGGATTCGCATGGATTGACCTTCATAGGGTGTCGCCGGTTCCATATCGATCCAGCCTTGCGTTCCAATCACGCGATAGCTGTTGTGCGCCGAACTGTAGCTCGACAGGCAAGTCGCCTGAATACCGGACGGGAAACGCAAGACGAAGCTGAGGCGATCCTCGACAGTCTTGAACCGGGGATCGGAACGATCGGTGGTCTCTACGGCCGTTACTTCCACAGGTTCCTCGCCAGCCAGATATCGTGCGGCGTTAAGGCTGTAGATGCCGATATCCATCATCGATCCGCCGCCGGACAGCGGCCGGTCCAGCCGCCACTGCCCCGGCTTGATCGGAAAGCCATGTTCGGCCGTGATGAAGCGGGTGGGGCCGACATGAGCGCGGCGGGCAAGATCGATAGCCAAGCGATTATAAGGTTCGAAGCGGGAGCGATAGCCGATCATCAGCTTGGTGCCTGCTTCGCGGCACGCAGCGATCATTGCTTCGCACTCGGCGACCGATATAGCCATCGGCTTTTCGCACATGACGTGCTTGCCTGCGCGAGCAGCCCGGATACTGTATTCCGCGTGCAGGCTATTGGGTAGAACGACATAAACTACGTCGATATCCGAATTGTCACGAATACGATCATAATTGGCATAGCTGTATCGGTGTGTGGCCGGGATGCCATACTCCGCACCATATTGTTCGAGCTTGGCGGGCGTGCCGCTGACCAGCGCAACGAGACGCGCATGCTCGCACCCCGCGAAATTCGGCATGATCTGGCGCGTCGCATAAGAACCTAGGCCCACTATGGCGTACCCGATCTTACGGGGAGCGGCTACGGCACGCCCCGGCACGCCGCTTCCTATGGCCAACGCGCCTATACCGCCGAGGATTTCCCGTCGAGAACCGATAAGCATAGCAAAGTCCTCCTATTTTAAAGCCGGCAACGCGCACTGCCGTTCAGGAGATTACGCGGCAATACCTTGCATCCCGCGAACGAGGCGATCCGCAGCGATAGCGGCTTGCGTCCGATTGCGCACGTTCAGCTTGCGCATAAGGGCTGTCATGTGAACCTTCACCGTGGCTTCGGCGATGCCAAGTTCATAGGCTATTTGCTTGTTCAGCAAGCCCGAATGAACACCCTGCAGCACCTTCATTTGTGTGGGCGTCAGTTTGGCGGAAGTGGTCTGTTGGCTACTTCCGGTATCGCGGTGATCGAGAATGTCATGCAGGTTCGACACGATGCGCATCTTCCTCTCCCGTCTGTGCTCCGCTTTTGCGGATATTATAGGGGCGGACCAGCCCCAAGCTAAGACTCGTGTTAGCGCAACCATAGGGGGATTGGTCTGACAGGTTCAAGAGAAATTTTACGCTTTCAAAATTAATCCTGTACCTTTTCAGTGTCTACTTCCTATAAGCTGTCCAACAGATTTCGGCGATAGGCTGAAAAGCAAAAATAATCTGAGCAGGAAGGGGAGGGAATGGCAGCCGCACCTTGTCGAGCGATGTTCGGTCCATGGGCGTTGGCGCGAATGACGCTAAAGCTCTCCGCTTTCACGCTTTTCCGCAAATCCGCCATCCGATGACACCGGAGGATTACCGGCTCGTCCTTTCCGCCGTATGCGGCATTGCGCTATCCATATTCCTTATCATTCGGAGCAGACTCCATCCCTTTGTCGGCCTGCTTTGCGGCGCCTTTACGGTTGGACTTCTCAGCGGATTGCCCATGAAGGAAACCGCTCAGGCAGTTGAGAAGGGCGCAGGGGCCATTCTGGGCGGCACCGGACTGGTCGTTGCCCTGGGGCTTGGTCTTGGCGCAATGCTGCAATTGTCGGATGGAGCAGGGGGGCTTGCCCGAGCAGCGCTTCGCTGGTCTGGCGCCCGAGGTGCGCCATGGGCCAGCCTGTTAACGGCACTGGTCATCGGGCTGCCGCTTTTCTTCGAAACCGGGCTGGTGCTGCTGCTGCCAATCGTGGCTTCGGCGGCGGCGGCGCTGCCCAAGGGCGGCGACGAGGACGCCGCCAAGTTGCGGCTAATGCTACCTGCGTTGGCGGGACTTTCAGTGGTCCACGCTCTCGTGCCGCCGCATCCCGGCCCGTTGTTGGCGATCAATGCATTGAACGCTAATCTTGGCCTCACTCTGCTTTACGGACTGATGGTGGGCATTCCCACGGCGATTATCGCTGGGCCTTTGCTGGCGCGATTTACCGCTCCCGGCGTTAAGCTCAGCCCACCGCTGCTGGACCCGATCAAAGTCGATGTTGCAACGCCCGCGGTGTGGCGCGCGTTGGTAGCCGTGCTACTTCCGGTCGTCCTCATCACAGCGGGGCAGGCGGTTACTTTGCTTCCCAAGCCGGTCGCGTTGCAATTGGGCTGGATTGGCTGGATCAGCGATCCAGTTGTTGCGCTGCTGGTGGCGACGCTCGTCGCCCTACCGCTCCTGTTCGGTCGACGCATCGCCGACAGCACGATCCAGAACGCCATCTGGAAGGAGGCGATGGGTCCGGCTGGCTCGATAATTCTTGCGATAGGCGCGGGTGGCGCACTCAAGCAGGTTCTGGTGACGGCAGGCCTCTCCGATATGCTCGTGCGCCTCGCGGCTGGCGGCGCTGTATCTCCGCTGTTGCTGGCGTGGGGCGTGTCCGTCTGCATCCGGCTGGCGACGGGATCGGCCACCGTCGCGACGATAACCACGGCAGGCGTGATGCAGGGGCTGGTCGCGACATCGGGCGTCTCGCCAGAATGGATGGTGTTGGCCATTGGCGCGGGATCGCTCTTCTTCTCGCACGTGAACGATCCCGGTTTCTGGCTGGTAAAAAGCTATTTGGGCACGGACATGCCCGGTACGTTCAAAACTTGGTCGATTATGGAAACGGTCGTCGCCGTCGTCGGTTTGCTTTTGGTATTGGCGGCGAGCAGCGTCTTTTAAAACGGGAAGGTTTCGCAATGAGCCAGATGCGGCTTTCCGACCATGCCTATTCCGGCATCGTGGAACTCATCAAATCGGAAGAGTTGGAGGTCGGCGATCGCCTGCCATCCGAGGCGCGGTTGGCGGAGATGTTCAGCGTGTCACGCGCGATCGTGCGGGAGGCGCTCATTCGACTGGGTTCCGATGGCATTACTGAGGCGCGGCGCGGCGCTGGTTCTTTCGTCAAGAGCAGGCCATCAGATCGCCTAACCGCTTTCATGCCGCTGGCCGAAATGCCCGCAACCCTCGGCAGCTACGAAGTGCGCTTCGTGCTTGAGGCGGAAGCGGCGCGCTTGGCTGCGACGCGAAGATCGTCACAGGAAATGGCCCATATCGAGGAGGGCTTCATGTTGCTCAAGCGGGCAATCATGTCCGACGCGCTGGCCCATGTGGAGGATATGGAACTCCATCGCCGAATAGCCCAGGCGACGGGCAACCCTGCCTTCATCGCAGCCTTCGACGTGCTGTGGCCCGATGTCGAACGCGTGATGCGGGCAGGCGTGGACATTTCCCGTTCGCGTCCGCCCGAGGTCATCGAGACCATGCTGCGCGAACACGAAGTCATTGTAGATGCAATACGCGCAGGAGATGGCGATGGCGCTGCGCTCGCTATGCGGTGGCATTTGTGGGAAGGCCGCAAACGCCTGATGCCTTGAAGCAGATCTAAAGTTGACGGCCGGTTCTGTCGCGGAGCCACGCGAGCGCAGCATCGCGCAGCATGGCCGGATGGATATCCCCCCGTAATATCTTGGCCGGTTCCGCCGCTTCAGGTCGCTCCAGCGTGGCAAGCTGGCTATCGAGCAGACTGGCGGGCATGTAGTGGTCGAGACGGCTATCGAGCCGCGCCAGCAGATCCGCACGACCGTTTTCCAGAAAGAGGAAATAGGTGGACTCACCGATGGTGGCGCGCAGTCGGTCCCGATAGGATTTGCGTAGCGCGGAGCAGGCCGCGACTACCATTCCCTCGCACGCCGCAGTTGCGACTGCGGCCTGCGCCAAACGGTCCAGCCAAGGCCAGCGATCTTCATCCGTCAACGGCTGCGCATTGCGCATCTTTTCGACAGCGTCGGGCGAATGAAAAGCGTCCCCTTCCAGAAACCGACACCCCATTGCTTCCGCCAGCAACGCGCCCAGTGTTGATTTGCCGCAGCCGCTCACTCCCATGATGATGACGGCTAGCGGCGCGCCGGGGGCAGGATTTTGGGATGGTGACAAGAAGGGCGTCCTCGCAGACGGCGATGCTCGGCGCAGCGCGATGATTTCGGATCGATATACCGTCGCACCCGGCCACCTGAAAACTACGACCTAGGTCGCAGGTGCCAAGCCGGCATCCTCCCGCCTATTCTTGCACCGCAACGGACTGAGAATAATTGCGAGACAATTATGAGCAAAGGCAAGGTATTGGCGGGTTTGTTGGCGGCGAGTGCCCTGATCGCGCCGGGGCAGTTGCTCGCCGCGAGCAACTCGGTCTTTCCCGTCATGCCCGACGAACCACATGCGGTCGTCGTCACGGCAAAGGGCGATGGCCGGAGCGATGACACCGACGCCATCCAACAGGCGGTGGACAAGGCGCGTGATCAGACCGGCCACGGCATCGTTTTTCTGCCCTCGGGTAATTACAGGATCACGCGCACGCTGGTCGTACCCGCAGGCGTTCGCGTCTTCGGCGTAGGGTCCACGCGCCCGGTTATCCTGCTGGCTCCCAACACGCCCGGTTTCCAAAAGGGCGTTTCGACGATGATCGTATTCGCTGGCGGCGACCAGTACAGCGTCGGTCAAGTTCCCGCTCCGGTGCCCACCGTTGTGCCGCGCGACAAGGTCGTGCGTGACGCCAATTCGGGTACGTTCTATTCGTCGATGAGCAATGTCGACATAGAAGTGGGCAAGGGCAATCCCGCTGCCGCCGGGGTGCGCTTCCGCATGGCGCAGCACGCCTTTCTTAGCCACATGGATTTCCGGCTGGGAACAGCCTTCGCCGGAGTGTATCAAGCGGGCAACGTCATGGAGAATGTTCATTTCCATGGCGGTCGTTATGGCATTGTAACCGAAAAGACATCGCCCGCATGGCAGTTCACGCTGCTGGATTCGACTTTCGAGGGACAACGCGACGCGGCCATTCGCGAGCATGAAGTCGATTTGACGCTGGTCAACGTTGCCATTCGCAACACGCCCGTCGGGATCGAGATCGATCGCGGCTACAGCGACTCCCTGTGGGGCAAGAACGTCCGGTTCGAGAATGTCAGCAAAGCCGGTGTCCTTATCTCCAATGAGAACAACGTCTTCACACAAGTCGGTTTCGACAATGCGGTGGCGGCGAATACGCCCACTTTCGCGCGGTTCAGGGATAGCGGCAAGAGCATCGCAGGCAAGGGGCCAGCCTATCAGGTGACGTCGTTCAGCTACGGCCTAGCGATTCCAGAACTTGGAGCAATGGGCGAGTACAAGACCGAAGCTGACATCAAGGCGCTGCCGTCCCTTCCGGCTCCGCTCACGCCTGCCATCCGCGACTTGCCCTCCATGACCGATTGGGTGAACGTGAAAGGGTTGGGCGTCGCTGGCGACGGCACGGCGGATGATACCGCAGCGATTCAGCGCGCGGTCGATAGCCACCGCATCTTGTATTTCCCGGCTGGCTTCTACAAGGTCACCAACAAGATAAAACTACGACCTGACACCGTACTGATCGGTCTGCACCCGGCGATCACGCAACTTTACATACCCGACGATAATCCGCGCCATGCTGGGCTTGGCCCTGTGCTGCCGATCCTCGAAACGCCACGCGGCGGGGACAACATCCTGTCGGGCCTCGGCTTGTTCACTGGCCGCGTGAACCCTCGCGCATCTGCGCTGCTCTGGCGATCCGGCGCAAACAGCTTGGTCGAGGACGTGAAGATCATGGGCGGCGGCGGCACGCCCACTGCCGATGGTAAGTCGCTTGGGGTGGCTCAGGCGCGTAGCGGCGATCCCGTTGCCGACGGCCGATGGGATGCACAATATCCCAGCATCTGGGTCACAGATAATGGCGGCGGCACATTCGCCAATGTGTGGAGTCCAAACACCTTCGCGCAGGCCGGCTTCTACGTCACTAATACCAGCACTCCTGGGCATGTGTACGAGATGTCGGTCGAACACCATGCTCGCAATGAATTCGTGCTGGACAATGTACAGAACTGGGAATTTCTCGCACCACAAACCGAACAGGAAGTGGGTGACGGGCCTAACGCTGTGTCACTCGAAATCCGCAATTCGCGCAACCTGCTGTTCGCCAACTATCATGCCTATCGCGTGACGCGCAGCTACCATCCCGCCCGTAGCGCGGCGAAGCTGTTCAACTCCAGTGACATCCGCTTCCGCAACGTGCATGTGAATGCCGAAAGCGGCTTTGCAACCTGCGATGACGAGGGCTGCGGCACCTTCCTGCGCGCAAGCAAATACCCTTTCGATAATGCGATTGAGGACATGACGGGCAAGCGCGTCGTGCGCGAGCGTGAGTTCGCCAAACTCGATATCGGTCCGGCCGGCAGCCCCAGCGTATTGCCTGCATCATCCGGTTCGAATGTTGAAAAGTTGGCGGACGGCTTCTGGTCGATCTCCGGCGCAGCGGTAGATGCGAAGGGCGCGCTCTATTTCATTGACCGTCGCTTCCAGCGTATTCATCGTTGGACGCCGGAGAAGGGGCTGGAGATTGTGCGCGATCACGCCCTCGACCCCGTTAATCTGGCCGTCGATAAGTCAGGTCATCTGCTCGTGCTGTCCTCGCTCGGACCTAAGGCAGCGGTATATTCCATCGATCCTAACGGCCCCCCGGATCAACTTACGCGTATCGAGCCGACGCCGGTTCGGAAATCCGCCGCAACGACTACTTTATTGCCCGTCAACTGGTGGAACAATGGCGAATTTCGCGACCAGCTCAATCACAAGACCTACCAGTTCACGACACTGGCGGAAATGTTCGCGCGCGACGTCGGTACACCCAAATCGAACGAATATGTGTCGCCCGACGGCAGTGTCGCACTCCCAGCCTTCCGCACCTGGCAGCAAGGGCCGACCGATCATGTGGGTTGGCGCTGGTCTGACAGCCTGAATGCAAACGGTCTCGTCGCGGGCAAGCAAGGCGAACGGCTGTTCGTAACCAATGGATCGGAAAATATCACCTACACCGGCAGGGTCGGCGCAGGAGGCACGCTCACGGACTTGAAGCCCTTCACGAACCGTGGCGGGGAAAGCGTCGCGGTGGACGATCAGGGCCGTGTCTATGTCGCGAACGGACAGGTCTTCATTTATAGAGCCGACGGCAAAGAAAGCGGCCGGATCGATGTGCCCGATCGGCCCTTGCAAATCCTGTTCGGCGGACAGGACCGACGAACTTTATTCATCCTGACGCACCATGCGCTCTATGCCGTAAAACCCTGAAACGGCGGGCGCGAAGGCACTTACGACCTAGGTCGTAAGTGCAGTGGAGCCGATGGCACGATACTCTCCAGAAAAGCTTGCGTGTGAAGATCGCAACGGACGTCGAAGATGGCGCTGACAGAAAAATGAGGGGACGGACATGAATGGCAAGATGAACATCCGGTTGCGGCTTGGAACGGCAAGCGCGTTGGCGTTGATCGCGATGAGCCTGAGCAATGCCGCCAGTGCACAGACAGTTGCGGGGAACAGTGTTGACACCGCGCCGGGCCCAGCTCAACCGGCCACCCAGGAAACAGGGTCGACCGACACGGCCGCGCCGCAGAACGAAGATCTGATCGTCACTGGCTCCCGCATCACGACCAGCGGTTTCAACGCGCCCACGCCAACGACCGTCATCGGCGAAGCGCAGATCGCCAACAATGCGCAGCCCAACATCTTCAATACGATCGCGCAACTGCCCTCGCTCCAGGGGTCGACCGGGGCATCGACGGGTACTTTCAGCACGTCGAGCGGCACGCAGGGCCTTAGTTCCTTCTCCCTACGCGGCCTCACCGCCATCCGTACCCTGACACTGTTGGATGGCCAGCGCGTTGTCGGCGCAAACGTGACCGGCGTACCGGACATCAGCATGTTCCCGCAGCTTCTGGTGAAGCGCGTCGACGTGGTGACCGGGGGCGCATCGGCCTCCTACGGTTCCGATGCGGTTGGTGGCGTCGTCAACTTCATCACCGATACGCGCTTCGAAGGGTTCAAGGGCAACATTCTTGGCAGCATCACCAAATATGGGGATGATGAGACCGGATTGGTCCAGGCTGCCTTCGGCAAAGCATTCCTCGACAATCGCCTGCACGTAGTCCTGAGCGGCGAATACGATCATGAAGGCGGCGTAGGCGCAGGCGACTTCGGCACTGACCTTGCGGGCAGCCGCAACTGGTATCGCGCGACTACCCTGCTCAACACTGGTCAGACCAATAATGGCCTGCCGCAATTCAATTATCGCGATTTTGCGCAGCCCTACCAATATGCCCGCTACGGCTTGATTAACAATGGTCCCCTGCAGGGCATTGCATTTGACCCGAACGGCACCCCCTATAATTTCAATTATGGATCGGGCGGAACACCAACCGGCACCGGCGCGGTCAACAACTGCTTCCGCGGCAACAGCTTCTGCGTCGGCGGCGACCTGACCGGCGCGCCAGGTTCGGGCGCATCACTGAAATCTGCGCTGGAACGCGTCAATGGCTATGGTCGGATCGGCTATGATTTTTCCGACGACAATGAAGTCTATGTCTCGGTAAATGTGGCGCAGGTAAAAACCAGCAACCAGCCGAGTCCCGGCTACAACCGCGCCAGCCTGACGGTCCAGTGCGCAAACCCATATCTTCCGCAACTCGTGCGTGATCGTTGCGCCACTGCCGGCATCACGCAATTTGGTTTCGGGTCGAGCAACGCATCGTTCCCCGATCCGAAGGTGCACACCGATCGTAAACAATATCGGTTCGTCGGAGGCCTCAAAGGCAAGTTCAATGTGGCCGGGTCCGACTGGAACTACGACGCCTATTACGAGCACGGCATTACGATCTCCGACATCCGTGTTCAGGACATCGTGTTGCAGAACCGGTATGTGGCCGCGACCAATGCGACTGCGCTCAATGGCGCGATCGTATGTGCTGATCCGGTTGCACGGGCTGCGGGTTGCCAGCCAATCAATATCTTTGGCAATTTCGCACCGTCCTCGTCAGCGCTCGCTTACGTCGCACCGCATGACAATGGACCGTTTCAGCACACCAAACTGACACAAGATGTCGCCAGCCTGAACTTCTCAGGCAATCCGGTCGACCTTTGGGCTGGGCCGCTTTCCGTCGCATTCGGCGCCGAATATCGCCGCGAATTCTATCGTGTAAATGCCGATCCCTATGGCGCTGGCGTCTCCTCGCTCAGCCCCAACAGTCCCGCATATCCAGCAGACCCATTGCTCAACTCCACGCTGGGCAGCAACTGGGCGGCCGGCAACTACAAGAACGGGCGTGGCAAATATGAGGTATATGAAGGATATCTCGAAATCGATCTTCCCTTGTTCGACAGCGAGGGGATGGGCCGCGCCAACTTGAACGCTGCGGGCCGCGGTACGCATTACAGCACGTCCGGCACAGTCTGGACGTGGAAAGTGGGTGGTACCTGGGATACGCCGCTCAGCGGTTTGCGCCTGCGCGCCGTTACCTCTCGCGACGTGCGTGCGCCCAATCTTTCGGAGTTGTTCGCTGCACCGACAGTGACAACGCTGCCGAACTTCAACGATCCCTTCCGCAATCAGGCGGTCCAGGTTTTCCAGAACACGATCGGTAACACGGACCTAAAGCCTGAAGTCGCGCGGAACACCGAACTCGGCGTCGTGCTGGCCCGTCCCGAATGGTTGCCCGGTCTCAGCCTGTCGTTTGACTATTATGACATCAAGTTGAAGGGCGTGATCTCGACCTTGACGGCGGATCAAATCGTCCGGTTCTGCTTTGAAGGTAACCAGGCCTTCTGCGGCGGTTTCCAACTCAACGGTCAGCAGGGCACCAACTTCGTCAACGTGCAGCCGTTCAACCTTGCGTCGTGGAAGACAAACGGGTTCGACATCGAGGCGAGCTATCAGTGGCAGCAGCCGCTGGGCCTTCCGGGCAGCTTCACTGTCCGTGCCCTCGCGACCCATATCCGCAAGTTTATTGTCAGTGCGGGCATTGCCGGGGTCAATCCGATCGATCAGGCTGGCGCGAACAACGGCAATACGCCTGACTGGAAATGGCTTGCCGTGCAAACCTACGACAGCGGCCGGTTCAACCTGACTGTTCAGGAGCGTTGGATCAGCGACGGCACTTTCGGCAACCAGTATGTCGTCTGCCAGTCCTCTTGCCCGGTTTCCGACGCGAACCACCCAACGATCGACTACAACAAGATGAAGGGCGCTTTCTATGTGGACGTAGGCGCATCGTTCAAGATCAGAGAGAACCTGACCATTTACGGAAAGGTGGACAACCTGTTCGACAAGGATCCGGTTGCCTCGCCGCAAACCAATACTGGTCTGGACGTTAATCCGGCGCTCTACGATACGCTAGGCCGCATCTACCGGGCCGGTGTACGCTTCAACTTCTGATATCCTCGTTATACTCTCCCCAACCTTGTCCCGGTCCTGCACGGCCGGGACATCTTCTTTTCCGGAGCCTATCAGATGCATCGTGGATTAAGTGGAGCCTACGCGACCATGCTGCTGTGCCTGTCGGTCGCGCCAGTGGCCATGGCATCGCCGTCTGTCTACACTACCGCCCCCGACGAACCGAGTGCCGTCACTGTTAAAGGCGTGGCCGACGGGAAGGTCGACGATAGCGCGGCAATCCAGCAGGCGATCGACAAGGCGGCGGCAAAGGGTGGCGGCGGGATCGTCTTCGTCCCGCAGGGCACGTACCGGATCACCCGCACGATCTTCCTGTGGCCAGGCGTGCGCATCTTCGGCATTGGCGAGAAGCGGCCCGTTTTCGTGCTTGGTGCAAATACCCCCGGCTTTCAAAAGGGCGTCGCCCATATGCTGATGTTCACCGGCAGCGCACGTGAAACGGACAAGCAAAGCCCGCCCGCCGCCTTCCCGCCAGCGGGCAGCGTGCCATTCGACAAGACGATAGCGGACGCCAACCCTGGCACCTTCTATTCCGCGCTAGGCAACATCGACTTCCGCATTATGGAGGGCAATCCCGCCGCGACGGCGATCCGGTTCCATGCTGCGCAGCACAGCTTTGTTAGCCATGTGGATTTCGACATAGGGTCCGGCCTCGCTGGCCTCTACCATGTCGCGAACGAAGCGGAGGACCTGCACTTTCGGGGTGGCCGCTATGGCATACTCGCCGAAAAGACGTCGCCTGCCTGGCCCTTCGCACTGGTGGATTCGACGTTTCAGGGACAGCGCGACGCCGCCATCCGCGAACATGAAGCGGGACTTACGCTGCTCAACGTCGCCATCCGCGACACGCCGGTCGGCATAGAGATCGACCGGGGATACGGCGATTGGCTCTGGGGGCAGGATGTCCGGTTCGAGAATATTTCGAAGGCTGGCGTCATCATCTCCAACGAAGATAATGTCTATACGCAGATCGGCTTCCAAAATGTGGTTGCGGCCAACACCCCCACCTTCGCCCGCTTCCGCGACAGTGGAAAGACGGTCGCGGGGAAGGGGCCAGCCTATAAGGTCGCGTCCTTCACCTATGGACTGACGTTGCCGGGCCTTGGCCAGATGGGCACGTACAAGACGGACATGCAGGCGCAGACGATCGCCAGCCTGCCCGCGCCGTCCGCTCCCGCCATTCGTCCCCTGCCACCGGTTTCCGAATGGGTCAGCGTCCGAAAGCTGGGCGCGAAGGGCGACAACAAGACCGACGATACCGCAGCGATACAGAAGGCGATCGACACGCATCGCGTCGTCTATCTGCCCGCTGGTTTCTACAATGTCACCGACACGCTTCGCTTGCGGCCGGACACTGTGCTGCTGGGACTGCACCCCAGCCTGACGCAGATCGGCCTGCCCGATGGCACGCCCGCCTTTCAAGGGGTGGGCGTGCCAAAGGCGCTCATCGAAACCGCGCAGGGCGGCGATGCCATCGTGGCGGGGCTTGGCCTCAATACCAACGGCATCAATCCGCGCGCGACGGCGCTGCTGTGGATGGCGGGGGCCAATTCGATGGCCAACGACATCAAGTTTCAGGGTGGGCATGGCACCAACTTGTTCGACGGCAAACGCATCACGCCCTACAACAACAATGCGACCGGAGACCCCGATGCGGCTAAGCGCTGGGATGGCCAGAATGCAAGCTTGTGGGTCACGCGCGGCGGTGGGGGCACTTTCGCCAACATCTGGAGCCCCAGCACCTTTGCGCATCCGGGCATCCTGATCTCCGACACGGATACCCCCGGCCGCCTGATCCAGGCATCAGTCGAACATCATGTCCGCACCGAAATCGGCCTCAACCGCGTATCCAACTGGGAACTGCTCGCGCCGCAGACCGAGGGCGAGGCGGGAGAGAGCGGCGACGCGGTAGCGTTGGAAATCCGCAATTCGAACAATATCCTCGTCGCGAACTTCCATGGCTATCGCGTGACGCGCACGCGCAAGGCCGCGCCGACCGCCGTGTCGCTCTACAACTCGCACGACATCCGCTTCCGCAACGTCCATGTGAACGCGGAGAGCGGCGTTGGCACCTGCGATGAAAATGGCTGCGCGACCTTCCTGCGCCTGACAAAATTTCCCTATGAGAATGCCATTCAGGATGTGACGCATGGGCTGGAGGTGCGGGAGCGGGAATTTGCCGTGCTGGACGTGCCGGCCAAGCCTGATCCAGTCACGCCATCCACGTTTCGGGGCGGCAAGATCGAAAAGCTCGGCGACGGCTTCCATTCGATCGGCGGCGCGGCAGTGGACAGCAAAGGCACCGTCTATTTCATAGACCGCAAGTTTCAGCGCATCTGGAGTTGGTCGGACGATCGCAAGCTCGAGATTGTACGCGACGCGCCGCTTGATCCCGTCAACCTGACAGTGGATCGCTCGGACAATCTGATGGTCCTGTCATCCAACGGACGCAACGGCACAGTCTACAGCGTTAAGCCTGGCACGCCAGATACGGAATTGACCGTCATCCCTTCGACGCCTGCAACCTCGCATAGGGGCGCAGCGACCGTGCTGCCCGTCAACTGGTGGGTAAACGGAGAATTCAAGGATCAGATTGATCCGAAAACCTATGAGTTCACCATCCTAGCAGAGATGTTTGTCCGTGACATGGCGCTTCCCAAGACGCGCGAATATGTTTCGCCCGATGGTAGCCTCGTTTTGCCTGCCTGGCGCGTATTCCAACAAGGTCCATCGGACTTCCGCGGGTTGCGTTTCTCCGATCCGCTGGACAGTTACGGCTTTATTCAGGGCAAGCCGGGCGAGCGCGTCTTTGTGACCAATGGGTCTGAGAACAAGACCTATAGCGGCGTTATCGGGCAGGCCGGTGCAATGACAGACCTCAAGGTTTTCGCCAATCGCGGCGGAGAGGGTGTCACAACCGACGGCCAGGGCCGCGTCTATGTCGCCAACGGGCAGGTGTTCATCTATGCGGCGGACGGCAAGGAAATCGGCCGGATCGACGTACCCGAACGGCCGCTGCAATTGGTGTTTGGAGGACGGGACAAGCAAACGCTGTTTATCCTCACTCATCACTCCCTTTACGCGTGGCGAATGCCATAACCCACCGTGCCATCGGAATGAAAAAAAGGCCGGGCAGTAATGTCCGGCCTTTTCATTGTGACCGCTGCCAGCGCGTCAGGCGCTGCTTCACGCGCAGTAGAGAACGACGCCGTTATGCAGGCAGTCACAACCATCACACGCCGTTTCGGCAGTTCTCCCATCGTCATAGCTCACAAAAATGGCACCAGACTTAGATTTGATAGCGCTATCACGAAGACATTGAATGATGTTAGCTTTACCATCTTGTTATTGCCACGGCGGATAAAGGCAGAAGGCTGGTGCACATCTCGTGCGACGACGAGGACGAGTCGCCGGAGACGATCACTTCATCCTTCTAGTCGTGCTTATGTCATTTTTGACCGTCTCCTCCAGTTAAACACTGAGATTTAAAGGGATGGATCGGATTTTTACGCCTCATCGGCATCCGGTCCTATCGGGCCGTGATCTCTCCGATACCGATATAAAGATTGACGCCTGCAAATTGATAGCGCTATCAAAAGTGCGTCGCGAATCAATGCGGCGTCAAAGGTAGGCCTCGGGAAATTGGCCGCCTTGTTCGGAGAGGATGTATGGGGAAGAAGCTTAATATCCGTCGTGCAGGCTCGGTTTCGGCATTCTTGCTGGTCACGACCGCCTGGCCCGTGCTCGCGCAGACCGTCAGCACACCCACTCCATCATCCAACAGCAGTGCACAAGAGCCTGCGAACGCGCCCACGCAGGATGGCGCGGGGCAGACTTCACCCACGGCTATCGACTCCTCTGCTCAGCCACCCGCCGACCCTTCTGCGACAGGCGCTGAGGACATCGTCGTCACGGGCTTCCGCGCCTCGCTGCAAAGCCAGACAAATGCCAAGCGCAACTCTGTCGGGTTCACTGACAGCATTTTCGCCGAAGACATCGGCAAATTCCCTGACACCAACATCGCCGAATCCCTGAACCGGATTCCCGGCATCACGATTAGCCGCGAAGTCACCGGCGAAGGTTCCAACGTCGCTATTCGCGGCCTTGGGCCGGCATTCACGCGTGTGCTTCTGAATGGCACGCCAGTGTCCATCGCTTCCGTCCGGTTCGACGCTCAGGGCACGGGCCGCGAGGTTGATCTTGACCTGCTGCCAACCGAATTGTTCACGCAGTTGACGGTAAGCAAATCACCTGTCGCCAGTCAGTTGGAAGGCGGCGCAGCGGGTACGGTGAACCTGCGCTCCGCCCGGCCCTTCGACAACCCCAAGCCTTATATCAGCTATGGCCTGCAGGGTTCCAAAGTCAGCTCTGCAGAGAAGTGGGGCTATCGCGGTCATATCGTCGCCAGCGCGACATTTGGCGACTTCGGCGTGTTGGTCGGCGCTGCTGCCGTCCGCAACAGATTCCGAGTCGATGGGTTCGAGACGATCGGCTGGACCAACCCCAATCTGACTGCTACACAGCGCACTAGTGGTACGCTGAACCCGACAGGTGGCGGCAACTTCACGATCCCAGCTACAGTGCCCGTCAATGCGGGCAACGGCCTTATTACTGGCACTCCGATCACCCAGGCGTTCCTGTTGAGCCAGAACCCGGGTGCAACTATCGATCAGATCGACAACGGTCTGCTCCCCCGCCTGGGTCGCCCGCGAACGGAAGTCGGCGATCGCAAGCGTCAGAATTACATCGCCTCGGTCGAATGGCGTCCGAGTGATGCCCTGCACTTCTATGTCGATGGAATGTACGGCAAGCGCACGACCGAATTCACGCGTACCGCGATGAACTGGGTAGTACGCAACGGCGCAGTCATTCCCCTCAACACGACCTATGATCGGGTAGATTGCGTTACGGGCTGCGTCGTCACCGGCGGCACTTATGCGAATTCGCAATTCTTCCTGGAATATCGTCCATATAAGGACGATCAGGAATTCTGGGGCGTCAATCCGGGCCTCGATTTCGTCGTCAACGACTGGATCAAGGGCGACATTCAGGCAAATTACACCAAGAGCACCTTCCGCCGCGAAAGTCCGACGGTTCTGGTGATTACGCCGCCCAGCAGCGGCGCGACTGTGACCTATGCAAACGATGGCGGCATCCCATCCATCTCCACGAATATCGACCTCAACAATCCCAATAATTTCGGCTGGAACGGCGGCGGTCGCGTCAACCTGAATGGGGAAGACCGCTCCACCAAGACCAAAGGCATTCGTGGCAGCTTGCTCTTCGGCGATGAGCGTCGGTTCAGCGTTCGCGTCGGCGGATCCTTTGACGATACGCAGCGGCGGATCACACCGTTCGACAATACGAACCCCTGGCAGAACGCGATCTGCGGCAACGGTCCAAGCGTAACGTTGCTGGCACCGAACACCACCACCACGCCCTGCACAGGGCTTAGCCAGCCCGGCGTAGCCACTCCGGCAGGGTTCCCGGCCTTTGCCGGTTACGGCACTAACGCAACCGCAGGCGCTCCGCCGATCACTTATGCAGGTTCGTTGATCCCGACCGCTGCGGTGCCAAGCTTCCTGCTGCCCGGAAGTAACGGCTTCATAACGGTGGACTGGGACAAGTTCAAAGGCGCGACCAATTACGACGCCTTGCTGGCCTCCGCGACGGAAACCGGCGCATCGAGCAGCGGTGCCAACGGTGGGTTTATCCGGGAAAAGGTGACCGGCACCTTTATCGAAGGTAACGGCATCATCGATGTCGGCGACAATGTGCTCCGACTGAACGGCGGCGTTCGGTACGTCCGGACCGAGCAACTCGTCGGTGGCCGCGTCAGCGTTCCCGATCCGCGTAACACGCCTCTCACCGGCCCAATTGCCGATGGCGGGCGCTATCCCAACTTCCTGACCTTCCCGATCACTCGCCAAGTCTATTCGAACTTCCTTCCTTCGGCGAGCATAGCGTTCGAATTTGCAGGCAAGGCCGTAGCCCGTGCGTCCATATCGCGGACGATGACGCGTCCCGATCCCAACCAATTGTTGCCGGGCGCAAGCTTCGTTCAGCCGTCAGCAGACATCGGCACAGTCGGCAATAATGAGCTGGACCCATACATCTCGGACAATATCGACCTAGGCTTCGAATATTATACCGGGCGGGAAGGCGTGATCTCGGTCGCCGCGTTCCGCAAATCGATCACCGGCTTTACGGTAAATGGTCTCACGACCCGGCCTTTCTCTTTCCTTGAACAATTCGGCATCAACTTTGAGTCCCTGACGCAGGCGCAACGGGACGCCTTGCAGTCACGCGCCAATGGTCAAGACCCCCGGAATGTGGATGTCGTTATCCAGCAGCAAGTCAATTCGGACGGCAAGTTGAAGGTGAACGGGCTTGAATTCCAGGTCACGCAGCCACTCGACTTCCTGACGAAATATGTCGGTGTCGAAGGGTTCGGTGTACAGGGCAACCTGACGCTGATCGATCAGAAGGGCGAGGGTACGGTTCCACCCGTTGCCTTGGGAGTGGCGCCGACCACCTATACCCTGACCGGCTATTATGAAGGCCACGGCATCTCCAGTCGCTTGACCTACACCTACAACGAAGGGTCGCAGTCTTCGACGCTAAATCAGAACGGCATCCCGCAGGCAGCAATCTTCGGACGGGACTACTCACAACTCGATTTTTCGGGCAACATCGACCTCGGCAAGATCTTCAACAATGACTATTTGCCGACCGTGGTGGTCAACGTGATTAACATCACCAAGGAAGCGCAAAGCTCTTACTTCCAGTACCCCAATGCGACGTTCAACGAATATAATCCGGGTCGTACCGTTCTCGTGGGCATCCGCGGCCGCTTCTAAAGGAAGCACGCTGCACCGGCGGCATAATGAAGGGGTGGCTGACACATCGTCAGCCACCCCCTTTTTTTTATGCTCAGACAGTTGGGGGATCAGCGCCGATCCGGCTCGCCGATCTAGTGATTATGGCGCGGCGTCTTCCGGGCAATGCCGCGATATTTAACGGCCATTTCCAGAACTGCGCCGGTCGCCATTTGACCGGTCTTCTCACGGAACAGTTCTTCCCACGGTGTATTGGACGCGGGGACTGGCGGCGGCGCCTCCAGCAATCGCCGCGCGATCTCCGCCTCATCCACCAGGGCGTTGCACTGCCCGTTATTGATATCGACGCGAATGATATCACCGGTCCGCAGCCAGGCCAGCCCGCCGCCTGCCGCGCTTTCGGGCGAAATGTTGAGGATGGACGGGCTGTCCGAAGTGCCCGACTGCCGCCCGTCGCCCAGCGTCGGCAGCCACTGCACCCCGCGCTGGATCAGCGCGTCTGGCGGCTGCATGTTGACGACTTCCGCCGATCCGGGCCAGCCGATCGGCCCCGCACCGCGCATCACCAAGATGCAGTTCTCATCGATGGACAGCGACGGATCATTGATCCGGTGGTGATAATCCTCACCACCTTCGAAGACGATCGCTCTGCCCTCGAACACACCTTCGGAACCGGGCGTGGAAAGGTAGCGGGTGCGAAACTCTGCGCTGATGACGGAAGTCTTCATGATCCCGAAATCGAAGAGGTTGCCTGAGAGAACGAGGAACCCAGCCTTCTCCCGCAAAGGAGCATCAAAGGCGCGGATGACATCGCGGTCACGCGTCTCCCGGCCCATCAGATTTTCCGCCATGGTCTTGCCGGTCACGGTCACGCAATCGCCCGATAATTTGCCGGCCTGCATCAATTCCCAAAGGATCGCCGGCACGCCGCCCGCGCGATGGAACTTCTCGCCAAGATATCTCCCCGCGGGCTGCATATCCAGCAGCAGCGGCAGGTCGTAACCATGCTCGGTCCAGTCCGAGGCATGCAACTCCACGCCTGCATGGCGGGCCATCGCCATCACATGCGGCTGTGCGTTGCTCGACCCGCCCAATGCGCTGACCACCCGGATCGCGTTGAGGAAGCTTTCGCGCGTCAGCACCTGAGATGGGCGCAAGTCCTCATAGGCCATCTCGACTATGCGGCGACCGGTCTCATAGGCCATCTGCCCGCGTTCCCGATAGGGCGCGGGTATTGCCGCGCAGCCGGTGAGGGAGAGGCCAAGCGCTTCGGCCACCGCGTTCATGGTGGAGGCAGTGCCCATGGTGTTGCAGTGCCCGGCAGACGGCGCGCTGTCGCAAGCGCGCTGGAGAAACTCTTCCTCATCAATCTCTCCTGCCGCCAATTTGCGGCGACTCCGCCAGATAACGGTACCGGAGCCGACCAACTCGCCCTCATGCCAGCCGTCGAGCATCGGCCCGCCCGACAGGACGATCGCGGGAATGTCGACAGTGCTGGCGGCCATGATGCCAGAGGGCGTCGTCTTGTCGCAGCCCGTGGTCAGCACCACGGCATCGATCGGGTAGCCATAGAGGATCTCGACAAGGCCCAGATAAGCGAGGTTGCGGTCGAGCGCCGCGGTCGGACGGCGGCAGTTTTCGAAGATCGGATGGACCGGAAATTCCATCGCGATCCCGCCTGCATCGCGTATGCCGTCCCGCACACGCTTCGCCAGATCGAGGTGAATGCGGTTGCAGGGGCTAAGATCGCTGCCCGTTTGCGCGATGCCGATGATGGGTCGCCCGGAGCGCAATTCTGCGGGCGTGATGCCATAGTTCATGAACCGCTCCAGATAGAGCGCGACCATGTCGGACCGTTCAGGGTCGGAGAACCAGTCCAGCGATCGGAAGCGGGGCTTGTCTGGCGTCGTCATACTCGTGCCTTCCTGACGGCGATAATGGAGTTAGGCCGCTGTTGATGGCAAGCGCAAAGCCCCGTCGATCCGCTGCGGCACGCCCCACGGATTAGCGTCGGCGATCGCCTGCGGAAGCAATGCCGTCGGGAAGCTTTGATAGCATATCGGGCGCAGGAACCGGTCTATGGCCAAAGTGCCGACTGACGTCGTTCGCCCGTCAGACGTAGCGGGGTAGGGGCCGCCATGCACCATCGCGTGACTGACTTCGACGCCCGTGGGCCAGCCGTTCACCAGTATCCGACCGACCTTGCGTTCCAGTATTGGAACGATATCCGCCGCCAGCGGTTCGTCGGCGGCATCCAGGATCAGCGTGGCGGTAAGTTGCCCCTCCAGCGTTGCGATTACGGTCGCGGCTTCCGCCATGTCGCTGACGGTGACGATGATCGAAGAAGAGCCGAAGACCTCGTGCGACAGCGCCGCGTCGGACAGGAACTGCGATGCGCTCGTGCGGAACAGCGCCCCGCGCGCCTGGTTCACACCTTCGCCGACACAGCCTCTCGCCACTGGCGTCACCGCTTGATGCGATTCCAGGGCACCGACGCCCGCTTCGAAGCTGGCATGGATGCCTGGACTCAGCATTGGTTGCGGGTGGCTCGCCAGCAACGCCTGTCCAGCGGCCTCGATGAATGCATCGAGGTCCTGTCCTTCCACGGCGATCAAGAGGCCCGGATTGGTGCAGAACTGGCCTGCACCCATCGTCAGCGACTGAATGAATGCGGGCGCAAGCGCCGCGCCGCGCGCCTTGAGTGCCGAAGGAAACACTATAACCGGGTTGATGGAACTCATCTCGGCATAGACCGGGATCGGTTCCGCCCGATTGGCGGCGATCCGGACCAAGGCGAGGCCCCCGGCGCGCGATCCGGTGAAGCCGACAGCCTTGATACGCGAGTCGGCGACCAATGCGCCGCCCAGTTCATTGCTGGGGCCGGGCAGATAGGAGAACACGCCCTCCGGCAGATTGCAGGCCGCGACTGCCTTTTGAATGGCGCGCGCCACCAACTCGCCAGTGCCGGGATGGGCGGGATGACCCTTCACCACCACCGGACAACCGGCTGCAAGGGCGGAGGCAGTGTCGCCGCCCGCGACGGAGAAGGCGAGCGGGAAGTTGCTGGCCCCAAACACGGCCACAGGACCAATGGCAAGGTGCCGTCGGCGCAGGTCGGGCCGGGGGAGGGGCTGGCGATCCGGCAAGGCGGGATCGATTGTCACTTGGGCCCAGCTTCCTTCGCGAAGCACCTGCGCGAACAGGCGCAACTGGCCCGTCGTGCGGCTACGTTCGCCTTCCAGGCGGGGTCGTGGCAGACCTGTTTCCGCTATGGCCCGCTCAATCAACGCGTCGCCGATCACGACGATCTCTTCGGCTATGGTTTCCAGGAACGTCGCGCGTGTATCAGGCGATGTGTCGGCAAAGGCGATAGCAGCCGCATCGGCCAAACCGCAGGCTTGGGCGACTTCATCCGGTCCCGCGCTGCTGAAGTCAGGCGTTAAAGCCTCGCCCGTTGCGGGATTGATCGCGTCGAAGCGTGCATCGGTCTGGATTTCCGCCGATCCGATAAGCGCCGTACCGTTTATCATGTCTTCACCTTCGTGTTATCGAAATGGAGAGCGAAGTTGACGCATAAATCTGCTTTGTGCGCCGCATCCTCTTGGCATTCGTCATAGTCGTACCCCTCTTGACAGCGAGGGCTTATCGTTGTTGGTAGCGCTATCAAAGAGACGTGTCGAGTAGGAGTTGAGGATGTCCGGGGTTTTTTCCTTGGCGGATGATTTGCCGCCGGATTGGCGGTCGGGCCGCTTCGTGGGCCGGGTTATGCAGGCTGATGGGCCAAGTCCAATTCTCGTTGAGAACGGCGTGGCATATGACATGGCGCAGGTTGCGCCGACGGTCTCCATGCTGCTGGACCGGTTGCCGGTTCAGGCCGAAGCAGGCGAG
The DNA here is from genome assembly GCF_002953135.1 of Sphingobium sp. SCG-1. Classification (NCBI taxonomy): domain Bacteria; kingdom Pseudomonadati; phylum Pseudomonadota; class Alphaproteobacteria; order Sphingomonadales; family Sphingobiaceae; genus Sphingobium; species Sphingobium sp. SCG-1. The sequence continues at coordinate 3,785,667 of NZ_CP026372.1, read as the reverse complement.
CCGCTCGGCAGTCTTGATGCGCTGGATCTTCCCTTGCTCAGCCCGGTCGACTTGCAATGCGTAAAGGCATGTGGCGTGACCTTCGCTGTGTCTGCGATCGAACGCGTGATCGAAGAGCGCGCGCGAGGCGATGCAGGCGCTGCCGCCGATATTCGGACAAGGTTAGAGGCACGCATGGGTGGGTCGATCCGCACGACCGTGCCGGGATCGCCAGAGGCAGCGACATTGAAGCAGGCGCTGATCGAGGACGGCATGTGGTCGCAATATCTGGAGGTCGCGATCGGCCCGGATGCGGAAGTGTTCACCAAGGCGCCGGTGCTGGCGACCGTAGGCGCGGGCGCGGAGATTGGCATTCGCTCCGACTCGACTTGGAACAATCCAGAACCGGAAATAGTGCTGATCGTAGACTCGCGCGGCACGCCTGTGGGCGCGACGCTTGGCAACGACGTAAACCTGCGCGATTTTGAAGGCCGCTCGGCGCTCCTGCTCGGCAAGGCGAAGGACAATAACGCGTCCTGTGCATTGGGACCGTTGATCCGCCTGTTCGACGACGGATTCACCATGGACGATGTGCGTGCCGCCGATGTCGAACTAAGGATTGAGGGGCCGGAAGGCTATGTTCTGGAAGGCGTCAGCAACATGGCGCAGATCAGCCGCGATCCGATCGAACTGGTCCGCCAGACGCTGAGCGAGCATCAATATCCCGATGGCTTCGCGCTGTTCCTCGGCACGCTGTTCGCACCCGTGCAGGATCGCGATGAGCCGGGACGTGGCTTCACGCATAAAGTTGGAGACATGGTGTCGATCGCAACGCCGTGCCTTGGCCGCTTGGCCAATCGCGTGGTCACGTCGAAGGACGCGCCGCCATGGGAGCAGGGAATTGGCGCGTTCATGACCAATCTTGCGGAACGCGGCCTTTTGGGTTCGCGCGTCAAGGAACATGCCGCATGAGCGACCGGGCGCACTATCCCAGCCTAGCAGGCAAGCGCGTGTTCATCAGCGGTGGCAGCAGCGGCATAGGTGAGGGGCTGGTGGAGGCCTTTGCCGCGCAAGGTGCACGCGTGGCATTTTGCGACATATTGGAAGCGGAAGCGCAGGCGCTTATCGGACGGCTGCATGATGCCGCCTTTGCGCCATCCTTCTATGCGTGCGACCTCACCGATGTTGCCGCTCTCAGGCATGTCCTGGGACAGGTCGAGAGCGATCTTGGCGGCATCGACATCCTCGTCAACAACGCCGGGAATGACGATCGCCATTCGGTCGATGACGTGACGCCGGAATATTGGGACGAGCGTATGGCAGTCAATCTGCGTCATATGTTCTTCGCGGCGCAGGCGGTCGTGCCTGCCATGAAGAAGGCGGGCGGTGGTGTCATCCTCAACTTCGGCTCGATAAGCTGGCATCTGGGCCTGAAGGATCTCGTGCTGTATCAGACAGCCAAAGCGGGGATCGAGGGGCTGACACGCAGCCTTGCCCGCGACCTGGGACGGGACAATATTCGCGTGAACACGATCGTCCCCGGCAATGTGAAGACGCCGCGGCAAATGAAATGGTACACGCCCGAAGGAGAAGCCGAGATCGTCGCTGCCCAGTGTCTCGACGCGCGCATTTCACCCGCCGACGTAGCCGCACTCGCCCTGTTCCTTGCCTCCGACGATGCGCGGATGTGCACCGGGCATGACTATTTCGTCGATGCGGGCTGGCGCTAAGACAATGGGCGCTACGCCGCAATCCGTGCTGAAGCTGGGCGCGACGCTAGGCGAGGGGCCGATCTGGGTAGAGCGCGACCGTGCGCTCTGGTTCGTCGATATAAAAGCTCCGGCGATCCATCGGTTTGATCCACAGGCAAACAGCCTGCAAAGCTGGGCGGCTCCCGCACAAGTGGGATGGATCGTTCCGGCGGCCGAGGGCGATTTTGTCGTTGGCCTGCAGACGGGAATACATCGGTTTTATCCGTCAACTTCGGCCTATACTTTGCTCCACGCTCCTGAAGCGCACGTGCCGGGCAACCGCCTGAATGATGCGACAGTCGATCCGGAAGGCAATGTCTGGCTCGGCTCCATGGACGATGCCGAAGAGGAGGTAAGCGGTCGAATCTACCGTATGTACAGGGGTGTTGCCATTCCTGCCGGATTGCCGCCGGTGACGATCACCAACGGTCCTGCGATTTCCGCCGACGGGCGCACGCTCTACCATGTCGACACGTTAGGGCGAACGATCTGGCGCAGCCGCACCGACGAGGACGGATCAGTCGCGGACACCGTGTTTTTCGCACAGATCGAGGATGGCGCAGGTTATCCCGACGGGCCTGTCGTCGATGCGGAAGGATGTCTGTGGGTTGGCTTGTTCGGCGGCTGGGGCGTCAGACGTTACGATCCGGCGGGTAAACTGATGGCTTCCGTTGCCTTTCCCGTCGCCAACATTACAAAAATTGCGTTTGGCGGCGAAGATTTATCTACCGCCTATGCCACGACTGCCCGCAAGGGGTTGAGCGAGGCGCAGTTGCAGGAACAGCCGCTCGCGGGCGATCTGTTCGCATTTGATCCCGGTGTTCGGGGGCTTCCAGCCCATCAGGCAATAATATCATAATGTTGGAGAGAAGGACGAAGGATGCACGAGGGGAGCGCTGAGAAGGTCAACATGGCCTTCGTTGCCGCAATCGTTGCCGTGGCGACGATTGGTGGCTTCATGTTCGGATATGATTCCGGCGTCATCAACGGCACGCAGGAGGGCCTGGAACAGGCGTTCGACCTCTCCAAGCTGGGCACGGGCTTCAACGTTGGCGCGATCCTGATCGGCTGTGCGATCGGCGCGTTCCTGGCGGGACGGCTTGCCGACCTGATCGGCCGTAGAACGGTGATGATGATCGCGGCATTGTTGTTCGTCGCCAGCGCGATTGCGGCGGGTGCGGCGAACTCCTCGCTGCTGTTCATTCTGGCGCGCATCGTCGGCGGTTTCGGTGTCGGCGCAGCCAGTGTGCTTTCTCCGGTATATATCAGCGAAGTGACGCCTGCCGCTATTCGTGGGCGACTCTCTTCCATCCAGCAAATCATGATTATCACGGGCCTGACGGGCGCGTTCGTTGCCAATTACGTGCTGGCGCACTCGGCTGGCGGATCGATGGCGCCGCTCTGGTTGGGCCTGCCTGCATGGCGCTGGATGTTCTGGATGCAGGTTATTCCCGCCGCGATCTATTTCGTGGCGTTGCTGTTCATTCCAGAAAGCCCACGCTATCTCGTTGCCCGCGGGCGTGAGGAAGATGCGCGCCAGGTTCTGACGCGCCTGTTTGGTCCGACGGAAGCAAATCGCAAAGTCGCCGAGATCAGCGCAAGCCTTGCGACGGACCATCATCGACCGAAATTCGCGGACCTGATCGACCGCACCAGCGGCAAGGTGCGTCCAATCGTCTGGACCGGCATCGGGCTTGCCATGTTTCAGCAGCTCGTGGGTATCAATATCGTCTTCTATTACGGCGCGGTGCTCTGGCAATCGGTCGGCTTCAGTGAAAACGACGCGCTGTTAATCAACATCCTGTCCGGGTCGCTGTCGATTCTAGCCTGCGTCGCGACGGTGTTCCTGATCGACCGCATCGGCCGCAAGCCGCTGCTTCTTATCGGCTCGGCAGGAATGACGGTCACGCTCGCGATCGTGGCGATCTGCTTCTCCACCGGTTCGTTCGAGGGCGGCAGCCTGCGCCTGTCCGACCAGCTGGGCACCACTGCCCTGTTGGCCGCCAACTTCTACGTGATCTTCTTCAATCTGAGCTGGGGGCCAGTCATGTGGGTCATGCTGGGGGAAATGTATCCGAACCAGATACGCGGGTCTGGCCTTGCCATCGCCGGCTTTGCTCAGTGGATCACGAACTTCCTCATCTCCATGAGCTTCCCTGCACTGGCGGCAGGCGTCGGATTACCCGTCACTTACGGCTTCTATGCCCTTGCCGCGTTTCTGTCTTTCTTCTTCGTGCGCAAGATGGTGCATGAAACGAAGGGCCGTGAACTTGAGGATATGGTCGGCTAGGCGCCTTCCTTGTCTCACGCGGAAGCGTCCGCGCCGCTATGCCTTACGGGGACGGCGGCGCGGAGCAGCGTCGGACTGCCGACGGACCAAACTATAATCCAGCAAGATGCGGCTTGGCGGTTCGTCCTTCTCCATCTTTCCGGCCCTGATCTCACGTACCAGAAGCTCCACCGCCGCGCGTGACATATCGCTGATCGGCTGGTGAATGGTCGTGAGTTCGGGCCAGATAGTCGTCGCAAGCGGCGTGTCGTCAAAGCCGCAGACCGTCAGATCGCCGGGCACATCCAGCCCCCGCCGATGCGCGATTGCGACGGTCGCAGCCGCCATGTCGTCGTTGCTCGCGAAGATGGCCGTAGGCGGCTCAGGCAAATCCAGGATTTGCTCGGCGGCGTCGAGGCCCGACCGGTAAGTGAAGAGGCCTTGCGCCACCAGAGTCTCGTCGGTGTCGATGCCTGCTTCCGAAAGCGCCAGCGCATAGCCTTCCAAGCGTCGCTCGCTGGCGCTCTGGTTCGGGTTGCCGCGTATGAAGCCGATCCGGCTGTGGCCCAGCGCGATCAGATGCCGCGTCATCTCATAAGCGGCATGATGATCGTCAATGCTGACGACGGACATCCGCTTGGGTATGCGGCCGGTCGCAACCGCAACGGCAGGGATCATGGCGGCCGCCAGCGCCCGAAGCATTTCCAGCGAATCGCAAAGCGGCGGCGGCAGGATCACGCCATCGATGCGGCCGCGCGACAGGTGGTCGACGGCCGCTTTGACGGACATGTCTTCACTGAACTTCTCGACCACCAGATGCACATTGCTGCGGCTGGCCTGATCCAGACTGCCCATCAGAAACTCGCTGAGATACGATGAGGACGGGTTGCTGTAGAGCAGGCCGATCCGCGTTTCTTCCCCGCCCGCCAGGCTGCGTGCTGCCGCGCTGGGTGCGTAATTCAACGCGGCGATCGAATGTTCTACCTTCTCCCGCGTCGCTGCCTTAACGATCTGTTCGCCGTTTATGACGCGAGAGACGGTCATCGGCGACACACCGGCATGTTTGGCCACGTCGTTGATGGTCGGCGCATTGCGCTGACGCCGGGAAGTCTTGGCTTCCATCAGGAAACCGCGTTTTCCGGCGATGAGGACGAGTTTCGATACATTACCGGAATAGTAGCGGCAACGTTCGTGAAAGCTAAGGAGAAATGCGTACCCTGCGGCGTTTCGGTCAACTTTTCCTCCTGTCGGGTTGTCGCGAGGGTCGTATCAAAAGCCGTTCATGGATTTCCTGGCGCATAAGGAAAGCGCTGAGCTTCGTACCAGTCCAGCGGATGCTCCGGTGGAGAAGCACCGGCGGGCAGCGGCCGCTTTGAAAAGGTCTGGAAGTAGGCGATGCTCGCGTCGCGCCACCAGCGGGCTTCACGTGCTTGTATGGCAAGGAACGTTTCGGTTTGGGAGAACCGCTCAGGGTCGACATAGGGGCGCAACTTGTCCCACGCCGTCCGCATCTCGCCTACATAGGCAACGCCTGCATCATAGTGATGGACAAGGTTGGTCCAGAGCGTCTCGCCCGAGGGCAGGCGGTAGTCCCATCCGATATGATGAAACCATAGCAGATCGCGTTCGGCCGTCGTCTTGGGACTGGCAAGGCGGCGCGCGAGTTGCGGCGCATATTGGCTGATGGCATTGCTGCCGCTGCGAGTCCGGTCGAAGCCTATGCCGTTCGCGTCGGCGCGATGATAATAGACGGGGTTCCATTCGGGGCGAGCCAGGTCCGACACCCAGGGTGCCGGGCCGTAATGATGGCCTGTAGCCATCACATGCGCCAGACCGAGCGGCGTCATGTAGTTCACGGCGGCTTCGCGTGAGCCCATCATCATCTTCACCACAGGTCCGACGAAGCGCGGATCGGCAGTGAACGTCTGCGCCGCCCACTCCTGAGCGACGGCCTCGGCGGATATTTCGGGGTTCCATGCAAAGCGACCGAACGCGTACCAATCGGCTTGGTTGAAGATCGATCCGCTCCAGTCCCGATCTCCGCCGATATTGGCTACACCCGCTATACCGGTGAGCGTGTGACCCTCCAGACTGCCGTCGACAACCTTCGCGATGGTCGATCCCTTGCCCTTTGCGAAAGTGTCGCTCTTGAGCGTCTCTTCGAACAGCGGGCCGAGATAGGTGAGGTGCGTGGACTGGCCCAGATACTCCTTGGTGATCTGGAATTCCATCATCAGCGGCGTCTTGGGCATTGCACCAAACAGCGGGTGAAATGGTTCGCGCGGTTGGAAATCAATCGCGCCGTTTTTCACCTGCACTATGACGTTGTCAGCGAATTTTCCGTCGAGTGGCTTGAAGTCGGCATAGGCCTGCTTTGCCCGGTCATCGGGATTGTCATGCGCATAGACAAAGGCGCGCCACATAACGATGCCGCCGTGGGGCTTTACCGCCGCCGCCAGCATGTTTGCGCCGTCCGCATGTGTGCGCTTGTAATCCTGCGGGCCGGGTTGCCCTTCGGAGTTGGCCTTCACGAGGAAACCGCCGAAATCGGGTATCGCGCGGTAGATTTCATCGGCCTTGGCTTTCCACCACGCCGCCACCTGCGGATCGAGCGGGTCGGCGGTCTTCAGCCCGCCGATTTCCATCGGCGCTGTCCAGCGGGCGGACAGATAGACCTTTATGCCATAGGGACGAAACACGTCGGCCAGCGCCGCGGCTTTGGCGATATACGGGGCGGTCAGGCTGTCCGACTTGGCATTCACATTGTTCAGGACCGTGCCGTTGATGCCGATGGAAGCGTTGGCGCGGGCATAATCGGCATATCGCGGACCCCTCCAGTCCGGCAGGCGCCACCAGTCCCAGATAGATTCTCCTGAATATCCGCGCTCGACTGTACGATCGAGATTGTCCCAGTGATTGAGGAGCCGCAGCTTGGTGCGTGGGACGCTACGGACTGCGATCTGATCGAGCGTTGCACCGGTTTGCGCGAGGCGTAGAAAGTGGAAGACGCCATAGAGCAGGCCCTGGTCCTTTGCTGCTGCGATGATCGTAACGGACTTGCCGTCGGTGGTGAGGCTGCGAATCACATATCCGTCGGGACCAAGATCGGAGAGGCTGAGAGGCAGCCTTGCGAGGTCCGGCGAATCGGCAAGCGTCGTCAACCATATTGCCCCAGTTTGCGGTGCTGAGACTTGGTTGGGCGCACGCCCTGTCAGTCCTTTGATGCCCTTGATGAGTTCCTCCCGCGCGAGAGCGGCGGTGGTGGATTTTCCGGGCGCGACGAGGCTGTTGGCTCGGCTGGAAAGAGCGGAAAGCACTGGTTCTTGCGCCTTGGGATAGCGCAGCCATAGATCATAGCCATCCTCCGCGCTGGCCGCCGGAGCTAGCGCCAGAAACAGCATGGCAACGATGTAGCAAAACACCTGCATCGGCATTGAAACCTCTCCCGAAATCGTCTTGCCAATCCCGCGAGGGGGCATTGACAACCTCATCTTGTCTGCGCAATGGTAACGCTATCAATAGAACGACGGCAACTAAAAAGTCGCTTTGAGAAAATGGAGAGAGACGTTGCGGGCCTGTCAGTTTTTCGGTGCGGCTTCTGTTCTGGCGCTGCTTGTCTGTGCGCCCGCCTGTTCGGTCGATGCTGCCCCTGCCAAAGCGGCGGAACGCAAACAGTCTCTCTACAGGGACGCCCGTCAACCTATCGAAGCGCGTGTCGACGATCTTCTAAAGAGGATGACACTTGAGGAGAAGATCGCGCAAATCACCACCGTCTGGGACGGCAAGGTAGCAATCTTCGATGACAAGCTTCAGCTCGATCCGTCCAAGCTGAAGGCGCAATTTCCGGACGGTCTCGGTCATTTTGCCCGACCGTCCGATGCCAAGGGAGCCGTGAGTCCTCGGGTCGCACCGGGACGCAACCCGCGTCAGACGGTTGCGCTCGTGAATGCGCTGCAACGATGGGCAACGACCCAGACTCGATTGGGCATTCCGATCCTCTTCCATGAGGAAGGTCTGCATGGATATGCCGCAGTGGCCGCAACCAGCTTTCCGCAATCCATCGCCATGGCATCCGCTTTCGACCCTGACATGGTACGGGACGTCAACACGGTCATCGCCCGCGAAATCCGTTCGCGTGGCGTGAGCCTTGTGCTCTCGCCAGTGGTGGATATCGCCCGCGATCCACGTTGGGGCCGCATAGAGGAAACCTTTGGGGAAGATCCCTACCTTGTCGGCGAAATGGGCGTAGCGGCCGTCGAGGGGTTACAAGGCGCGGGCCGCAGCCGCCTGTTGCCTCCCGGTCACGTCTTCGCAACCCTCAAGCACCTCACCGGCCATGGACAGCCGGAGAGCGGCACCAATGTCGGTCCCGCGCCTATTTCCCAGCGCGAGTTGCGCGAAAATTTCTTCCCTCCCTTCGAGCAAGTTGTGAAGCGGACGGGGATCGAGGCGGTGATGGCCTCGTACAATGAAATCGATGGCGTGCCGAGCCACGCCAATAAATGGCTGCTGGACGACGTTCTGCGCGGCGAATGGGGTTTTCAGGGCGCGGTCGTCAGCGATTACTCCGCGATCGATCAGTTGATGAGCATTCACCATATCGCCGATAATCTGGAGGACGCGGCAAAACGCGCGCTCGATGCAGGGGTCGATGCCGATCTGCCCGATGGCGTGTCGTACAAGCTGCTGACCAAGGCCGTGCGCGAAGGACGGGTGGACGCGGCCAAAGTCGACATGGCTGTTCGACGGATGCTTGAGCTGAAGTTCCGTGCCGGCCTGTTTGAAAATCCTTATGTCGACGCGGCCGCTTCCGAAGCGATCACGAATAATGCGGAAGCGCGCGCTTTGGCGCTGAAGGCCGCGCAGCGTTCGATCACACTGCTGAAGAACGACGGCATGTTGCCACTGAAGCCGGAAGGCACGATCGCGGTGATCGGCCCGAGCGCGGCTGTGGCGCGACTGGGTGGTTATTATGGTCAGCCGCCGCATAGCGTTTCCATTCTGGAAGGCATCAAGACGAAAGTCGGCACGCGCGCCAACATCGTTTTCGCGCAGGGTGTGAAAATCACCGAAAACGATGACTGGTGGGAGGACAAGGTCACCAAATCAGACCCTGCCGAGAACCGTAAGCTGATCGCACAAGCCGTCGAAGCGGCGAAGGGTGTCGATCGCATAATACTGACGCTGGGCGATACGGAGCAGTCCAGCCGGGAAGGTTGGGCGAACAATCATTTGGGCGATCGACCCAGCCTTGATCTGGTTGGTGAGCAGCAGGAACTGTTCGACGCTTTGAAGGCGCTCGGCAAACCCATTACGGTCGTGCTCATCAATGGTCGCCCCGCTTCCACGGTGAAGATTTCCGAAGAGGCAAATGCACTGGTGGAGGGCTGGTATCTGGGCGAGCAGGGCGGAAACGCCATGGCCGATGTCCTTTTCGGTGACGTCAATCCCGGCGGCAAGCTGCCCGTGACGATCCCGCGTTCGGTCGGACAGTTGCCGATGTTCTACAACGCCAAGCCCAGCGCGCGCCGGGGCTATCTGTTCGATACTACGGCGCCGCTCTATCCCTTCGGATACGGGCTTAGCTACACCAGCTTCGATCTAGGAGCGCCCAGCCTTTCCGCTTCTCGAATGGGAACAGGGGGGGTGGTAACTGTCTCGGTTGACGTGCGGAACACCGGCGTCCGCAGCGGCGACGAGACCGTGCAGCTTTATGTGCGCGACAAGGTGAGTTCGGTCACGCGGCCGATCAAGGAGCTGAAGGGCTTTCAGCGCGTCACGCTGAAGCCCGGCGAAGCCCGCACGGTGCGCTTCACCATAGACCCGAAGGCGCTGCAGATGTGGAACGACAAGATGGAGCGTGTGGTGGAACCGGGCGAGTTCGAGATCATGACCGGCCCCAATTCGGTCGATCTGAAGTCCGTAACGCTGACGGTGGTCCCGTGAAACACGCTGCTTTCGCCCGCCGCCAGGTACTTGGATTGCTTGGCTCCACTTCGCTGGTCGCAGCCGCACCTTTGGCCGCGAAGAGCAACGGGCCGCTCTACAAGGACGCCTCCGCGCCTATAGACCTGCGGGTACGCGACTTGCTCGGGCGGATGACGCTGGAGGAGAAGGTCGGGCAGATCATTGCGCTTTGGGCCACCAAGGCGGACATCATGGATGACCTGACGTTCTCGCCCGCCAAGGCGTCCAAGGCGTATCCCGCCAGCTTCGGGCAGATCACTCGCCCGTCCGATCGTCGCGGCGCACCTGCGGGATCGACGCAGGCAGGAGGCACCGGCGCACGATGGCGCACGCCCGCTGATACGGTTACGTTCATCAACGCTGTCCAGCGCTGGGCCACGAAAGAAACGCGCCTTGGCATTCCGGTGCTCTTCCATGAGGAGTCGCTCCATGGCTATATGGCGACGGACGCGACGATGTTTCCGATGGCGATTGGTCTGGCAGGCAGCTTCGATCGACAACTGATGGAAGACGTCCAGTCCGTAATCGCGCGGGAAGTGCGTGCGCGCGGCGTGCATCTGGCCTTGTCGCCTGTGGTCGACATTGCGCGCGATCCGCGGTGGGGGCGGATCGAGGAAACCTTTGGCGAAGATCCGTATCTCTGCGGGGAAATGGGTGTCGCTGCAGTGCGCGGCCTTCAGGGGGACGGCAAGACGCTTCCTCCCGGCAAAGTGTTCGCCACGCTCAAGCACATGACGGGCCATGGTCAACCCGAAAGCGGAGAGAACATCGCACCTGCGCCGATTGCGGAACGCGAACTGCGGGAGAATTTCTTCCCACCCTTCCGTGCCGTCGTGAAGCGCACCGGCATTGCGGCGGTGATGCCTTCGTACAATGAGATCGATGGCGTTCCCAGTCATATGAACCGTTGGCTTCTTGGCGACATCCTGCGCGGCGAATGGGGTTTCGATGGCGCTGTCGTCAGCGACTATGGTGCGGTTCCCGAACTGGACACTATTCATCATGTCCAGTCCGACTTGAAGGCTGCGGCGCGCGCTGCGCTTCGTGCAGGCGTGGATTGCGAATTGCCCGATGGCTTTGCCTTTCGGACGCTTGTCGAGCAGGTGCGTTCGGGCGAAGTGCCCGCCGAAGCTGTGGACACCGCCTGCGCGCGTATGTTGACGCTGAAGTTTCGGGCTGGCCTGTTTGAAGAACCCTGGCCGAATTCCGGCTTCGACCGGCTGACCGGCAATGCCGAAGCCCGTGCGCTGGCGCTCAAGTCCGCGCAAAAGTCGATTGTGCTACTGAAGAACGATGGCGTTCTGCCCTTGAAAGCGGGCGCGCATCGCACCGTTGCGGTGATTGGCCCCAATGCGGCGATTGCGAGACTAGGCGGCTATTCCAGCATCCCGCGGCAGGCGATTTCCTTGCTGGAAGGCGTCACGGCCAAGCTCGCCGGAAAAGCCGAGGTGGTCCATGCGCAGGGCGTCTTCATCACCCAGAGCGAAGATCGTTCCATCGATGAGGTGTTGCTCGCCGATCCCGCCAAGAACCGCCAACTCATTGCCGAGGCGGTGGAGGTCGCGAAGCGTGCCGATGTCGTTCTGCTGGCGATCGGCGATACTGAGCAGACCAGTCGCGAAGGCTTTGCCGCCAATCATCTGGGCGACCGTACCAGCCTTGATCTGGTCGGCGAGCAGAACGCGCTTTTCCTGGCGCTGGCCAAAGTTGGTAAGCCTATCGTCGTTTGTGCGATCAATGGCCGCCCGCCGAGCTATCCCGCCGTAGTGGAGGGTGCCAACGCAATGCTGGAGTGCTGGTATCCGGGGCAGGAGGGCGGCACGGCAATGGCCGATGTGCTCTTTGGTGACATAAATCCCGGCGCAAAACTGCCGGTGACGGTTGCGCGCGACGCGGGGCAGATCCCGGTGTTTTACAACCATAAGCCGTCCGCGCGGCGGGGCTATGTGTTCGAGGACATCGAGCCGCTTTTCCCCTTCGGCTTCGGCCTTAGCTATACCACGTTCGAGACAGGCGCCCCGCGGCTGTCATCTGCACGAATAGGAACTGGTGGTGAAGTTTCGGTCGAGATCGACGTGCGTAATACTGGCTCACGCACAGGCGACGAAGTGGTCCAGCTTTATGTGCATGACCGCACGGCGTCTGTCACGCGTCCGATCAAGGAATTGAAGGGCTTCGAGCGGGTCACCCTGGCTCCCGGCGAGAGCCGCACCGTCAGCATCACACTGCGTCCCGATGCTTTCTCGCTCTGGAACCAGAGGATGGAGGAAGTCGTCGAACCCGGCCTGTTCGACATCATGGCTGGCCCCAACAGCCGCGACCTGAAATCCACGACGCTCGAAATCATCTGAACGGGACTAATCGATGCCGAAAATCACCAGCGCCAAGGTCATTGTCACTTGCCCCGGCCGAAACTTTGTGACGCTCAAGATTGAAACCGACGAAGGGGTCTATGGCCTTGGCGACGCTACGCTCAACGGGCGTGAATTGTCCGTGGCGAGTTATCTGACGGACCATGTGATCCCATGCCTGATCGGGCGCGACGCGCACCGGATCGAGGATATCTGGCAGTATCTCTACAAAGGCGCATATTGGCGGCGAGGCCCTGTGACGATGAGCGCGATCGCGGCGGTCGATACGGCCTTGTGGGATATTAAGGGCAAAATCGCTGGCCTACCGGTTTATCAGCTTCTGGGCGGTGCGAGCCGGGAAGGCGTCATGGTCTATGGCCACGCCAATGGGACGACGATCGAGGACACGATCGAGACGGCGAAGGTTTACAAGGATGAGGGCTACAAGGCGATCCGAATACAGTGCGGCGTGCCGGGTTTACCGTCCACTTATGGTGTTTCGAAAGATCGCTACTTCTACGAACCCGCCGATGCCGACCTGCCGACCGAGAATGTCTGGTCGACCGAGAAATATCTGCGGGTCGTACCCGAACTCTTCAAGGCTGCGCGCGAGGCGCTGGGCTGGGACGTTCACCTGCTGCACGATATCCATCACCGCCTGACGCCGATCGAGGCCGGGCGGCTGGGCAAGGATTTGGAGCAGTATCGCCCGTTCTGGCTGGAGGACGCCACACCCGCTGAAAACCAGGAGGCGTTCCGACTGATCCGCCAGCACACGACCACGCCACTGGCAGTGGGCGAAATCTTCAACTCGATCTGGGACGCGAAGGATCTGATCCAGAACCAGTTGATCGATTATATTCGGGCGACTGTAGTGCACGCGGGCGGCATCAGCCACTTGCGCAAGATTGCGAACCTTGCGGATCTCTATCAGGTTCGCACTGGCTGCCACGGCGCGACCGACCTGTCGCCGGTCTGCATGGCGGCCGCGCTGCATTTCGACCTGTCGGTACCGAATTTCGGCGTGCAGGAATATATGCGGCACACCCCCGAGACCGATGCGGTATTCCCGCACGCCTATACATTCGATCGCGGCATGATGCATCCCGGCGACAAACCGGGGCTGGGTGTGGAAATCGACGAGGAACTTGCTGCCCAGTATGAATATAAGCGTGCCTTCCTGCCGGTGAACCGGCTGGAAGACGGCACGATGTACAACTGGTGACCTCCGTGAGCGACATCGCGTCCGCTGCGCTGGACGCACCCGAAGCGGCTATCCGTGCCGTGCCTAAGCCGCGCGGGCGTGTGCGCTGGATGATCTGCGCGCTGCTGTTCGCAGCAGTGGTCTTGTCATACATCGACCGGCTGGTTTTGGGAGTGCTCAAACCGCAGCTTGAGGTGCTCTACGGCTGGACTAACACCGGCTACGGCGACATCACCGGTTATTTTCAGGTTTTCTACGGCCTTGGCTTTTTGGGCTTCGGCTGGCTGATCGACCGGATCGGGCCAAAGCTCGGCTACATGCTCGCGATGGGAAGCTGGACGCTGGGTCACTTCGCACAGATTCTGGTGACGAGCACAACAGGTTTCGTCATCGCGCGGATACCACTGGCGCTGGGCGAGGCCGGAACCTATCCGTCAGCACTGGCCGCAGTGTCGCAATGGTTCCCCAAGCAGGAGCGTGCGCTCGCCATCGGCATCTTCAATGCGGGGGCCAATGTCGGGGCTGTGGTGACGCCGCTGCTGATATCCTTCATCGTCGCCGGATTGCTGTTGGACTGGCGTTGGGCCTTCATCATCACAGGGCTTTTCAACCTGGTCTGGCTTGCAGTGTGGTGGCGATATTATCGCAAACCAGCCGATCACAAGACGATCACGCATGAAGAGCGCGCTTGGGTCGAGGCGGAACCGCAACAGGACGTGGGTCGCGCCGGGTTCCGTCAGGTGCTGCGCTATCGCCAGACTTGGGCCTATATGACCGGGCGTTTTCTGATCGATCCCGTCTGGTGGACGTTCCTGTTCTGGTTGCCAGATTTCTTCAGCAAGCAATATGGCTATGACCTGAAAAGCTTCGGGCCGCCGCTGGTAGCGATCTATGTTCTGGCGGATGTCGGAGCAATCGCGGGGGGATGGTATTCGTCTCACCTGCTCAAGAAGGGCCGCGCGACAGGGACGGCACGAAAGCGGGCGATGTTCGCCTGTGCGCTTTTCGCGCTTCCGGTCATGTTCGCGGTGCAGGCAAGCAACATATGGATCGCGGTCGCCTTCATCGGCCTTGCCTGCGCCGCGCATCAGGGTTTTTCGACGAACCTGTTTGCGCTACCCGGTGACCTGTTCCCCCGTTATGCCCAGGGAACTTTGATCGGTCTTGGCGGCTTCGCGGGAGCAGCTGGCGGCTTTATCGCCTCCAAGTCGTTGGGCATGTTGCTGGACCGGGTCGGCAGCTACGAACCCTTCTTCATCGCGTGCGGCATGGCCTACCTTCTGGCGCTGCTCGCCACGCATCTTCTCAATCCTCGCTACGCTACTGTGAACATGGGGCAGCCCGCATGATGAGATTTTCTGTCAAAGCAGGCTGCGCGCTGCTGTCGATCCTCGCTACAGCGCCACTCGCTGCCGAACCCACCAAGCTCGTGAAGCAAGGCACCGCCACGCAGTTACAGGTGAACGGCAAGCCGATGCTGCTCATCGCGGGTGAGCTCGGCAACAGCAGCGCTTCCAGTGCGGCCTATATGGCGCCGCACTGGAAGCGATTGAAGGACATGCACCTCAACACCGTGCTGGCCCCTGTGTCGTGGGAGCTGATCGAGCCGGTCGAAGGGCGGTTCGACTGGTCATCCGTGGATGCCCTGATACGCGACGCCCGCGCGCATGACTTAAAGCTGGTGATCCTATGGTTTGGCGCGTGGAAGAACAGCATGTCGACCTATGTACCGGCATGGGTGAAGCGCGATCAGCAGCGCTTTCCCCGCGCAGCGCTGCCGAACGGGCAGGGTGTTGAAATACTCTCCGCAATGGCGCCTGCCACACTTGACGCGGACAGCCGTGCTTTTGCGGCTCTGATGGCGCATATCAAGGCGACCGACGATAAGCAGAACACCGTGGTGATGACGCAAGTCGAGAATGAAATAGGCATGTTGCCGGTCGCGCGCGATTATGGCCCGCTGGCGGAGCAGGCATTTCGCCAGCCGGTCCCTGCCGAACTCACGACATATCTCACTCAGCATCGCGACACCTTGGTCCCCGAGATGAAGCAGCTATGGGAAGGGCAGGGTGCGAAGACCGCCGGCACCTGGGCAGAAATATTCGGTCCGGGGCATGAAGCCGAGGAAGTCTTCACAGCGTGGTATTATGCGCGCTTCGCCAACGGACTGTCAGCTGCCGGAAAAGCCGCATATCCGATGCCGATGTACGTCAATGTGGCGCTGAACCGTCCCGGCCGCCTGCCGGGCGAATATCCCAGCGGGGGGCCGCTGCCACATCTGATCGATGTGTGGAAGGCAGGTGCCCCAGCCATCGACTTCATCGCGCCCGATATCTATTTCCCGAACTTCGTCGACATCGTTCACCGATACAAACGGCCCGACAACCCGCTGTTCATTCCGGAGGCCAATAACGCCGATCACCCGCAGGTGCCCGGCAACGCATTTTACGCCATAGGAAAGCTGGACGCGATTGGCTTCGGACCGTTTTCCATCGAGTCGGTTGACGAAAAGCCCGGCGCATTGGGTGACGCCTATGACATTCTGGACCAGCTCGCTCCACAGATCCTCGCGGCGCAGGGGCTCGGTCGTATGTCGGCCTTCAGGCCGCGCGCGCTGTACGACGAAACCATCATCTATGAGCCGGTGACGGAGACGATTGGCGACTATCGCTTCACCGTCGCTTTTGCCGACATCCAGAAACCTGTTCCGACTCCCGAGACCGGCAACGCCGGAGGCATCATCATCCAGACGGGGCCGGAAGAATATCTCGTGGCAGGACAGGGGATCACCGTCACCTTCCGGCCGGTCGGACAGGGGCCAGGTCTTGCAGGTATCGAAAGCGCCTGGGAAGGGCGTTTCGATGCGTCGGGGCAGTGGAACGCAGGGCGCTTGTTGAACGGCGACCAGACTCATCAGGGGCGACATGTCCGCCTGCCGCCCGGCGATTTCCAGATCCAGAAGGTTCGCCTTTACCGCTACCAATAGCGGTGCGAAGCTTCCGACGCAGCGTTTTAGAAGAGGCTTGTCGCTATATGAGGATGCAGCGTTTTACGGTGGTTATCGCTTCCTTGTCTGTGGCATTTGGCGTGCCGGTTACGGCCATGGCCAAGAGCTGCTCCCCTATATGGGTGCCGACATGGGCATCGTCACAGATGCTGCCCACTGGAGAAAATGTGCTGCCCAAGGGCACATTGGGCGGCGCAACCCTGCGGCAGATCGTCCGTACCTCGTCGGCAGGCCAACGCCTGCGCATCCGGCTGTCCAATGTCGCGAGTTCCGATCCGCTACGGATCAGCGGCGTCACGGTGGCGGAAGCCGAGAGTCCCACTTCCTCCGCGATAAAGCCGCAATCCCTGAAGCCAGTGTTGTTCGACGGGCGGCGCGACGTCATTATACCGGCGGGCGCCGAATATCTCTCGGACCCCGTGCCGTTGGCGCCATCGGCGCTTCAAAGCCTGACGGTGAGCATCCACTATGCCGAGGAGCCGTCTGCGCCGACCTCGCATCCCGGCTCTCGTGCGACCTCCTATGTTCTGCCGGGCGACCATCTGGCCGATCCCGCCATGCCCGGCGCAAAGACTTTCGCGCACTGGTTTTCGCTCGCTTCGCTCGAGGCGGAGACCTGTGCTCCGGCGGCAACGGTCGTCGCGCTGGGAGATTCGATCACCGATGGTCGGGGAGCGACCACCGATGGAAACGACCGCTGGACCGACGGCCTCGCATCACGGCTTCAGGCCAGTCCCAAGCTGCGCCATCTCGCGGTGCTCAATCAGGGGATAGGTGGCAATAGGCTGCTGAACGACGGTCTTGGACCCAATGCGCTGGCGCGGCTGGATCGTGACGTGATGGCACAACCGGGGGTGCGCTACCTTATCGTGCTCGAAGGCATCAACGATATCGGGACGCTCACCAGGGAAGCGCCGGTGAGCGACGCAGCGCATGAGCAATTGGTGTCGCGGATGATCGGCGCATACCGTCAGATCGTTCTTCGCGCCCGTGCACGGGGAATCAAGGTGATCGGCGCGACGATATTGCCGTTCGTCGGCAACGAATATTATCATCCGGACGCGCGAAACGAGGCTGACCGCCAGGCGGTCAATCGCTGGATACGTCAGCCGGGTAATTTCGATGGAGTTGTAGATTTCGACCGGGTGATACGCGATCCAGCGCGTCCGGACCGGATGCATGCTGCCTACGATTCAGGCGATGGACTGCATCCTTCACCTGCTGGATATCGCGCGATGTCCGACGCGATATCTCTTGAGTTGTTCAAATAATAAAAGGAACCGCGGGAGCCTGCGACTTCTATTTTGCGGGCGAGAGGCCAGCTATAACTCTGGCCGCCTTCGTCACGCCCTCTGCTCTGCATTGTTCCTGGGCCTCTGCCGCGATGTTCGTCGCGTCCTCACCGGTCAAGACGCCTTTCTCCACCAGGCGAGCAACGAGTGCGGCCATCCACTGAACGCCCGCCGTCGCGATGTCGCCATCTGTAAGCGCCTCGTCTTCAACCATCAGCCTCTCCTCGCTCAGAGCGCCGCGAGTTCGCCATATTGTAGGGAACGGCAGCACGTTCTGAGAGAAACTTCCGTCCGGAAGCCACGTTCCCCTACGGGTCCGTGCCACGACGGTAACACTAACCTAGGCTGTCAAATTGCTGCGGGGAACGTTTTGGCAGTAGGAACAGCGGCAGAATTCAGCTTCCTCAGAAGCCACCGCTCCACTGTCAGATGCAGCAAAACCGCTACTCCAATCGCCAGCGCAGCGCAGATCGCAAACGCGCCTTCGGGCGGGAGTGCGTCGAAGCGCCGCAGCAATCGCATCGCCACCGACGCGACAGGCTGATGGATCAGGTAGATAAGATAGGATGACCCCCCCAATATCTTCCACAGCTTGGGATAGGGCAGCCGCCAATTTTCTTCGCCCTTTGCAAGGCCGTAGATCAGGATTGCCGAGGCAAGGAGATAGCCTATGTCGCCTAGCGGCCCCAGAACCTGAACCGAATGATCCACATGATGGCCAAGGGACCACTCCAGCACGCAAAGTAGGGCTAACGATCCGCCCCCGAGCGCAACCCATAGCCATGCTGGCGCAATCGACGGACGCTGAAGCAGTGCGGCGGCGATCATGCCGAAGGCAAAGCCGAGATTGAGCGACGCCGCCATCACTGACCATCCGCCCAAGTCCTGTTCGCCCGCCGGAAATAGCAAGCTCAGCCAGAAACTCACTGCGATCCATAATGCAAGTGCCCAAAAGGCGCGGGGACCGAAGCAGATCGCGAGCGAGAACAAGCCGTAGAAGACGATTTCATGGCGAAGCGTCCAGGAGATGGCGAGGATGGCGTCTCCGTGAGGAAGCAGAAGGAAATCGCTGAGAAGACCACCAATGCCGAGCGATCTCTGACCGGCAAAGCTGGGCACTATCAGGAACGCGCCCAGCATGGCCAGCGAAATTAGCCAGAACATCGGATATATACGGACAAAGCGGCGGAACGCGAAGCGTCCCAAAGTCCTAGGTTGGCCGATATCGCGGCGATGCACATGAAAGATGATGAAGCCGCTGAGGACGAAGAAAAAGGGGACGCCGACGTGGCCCGGCCGGAAAACATCCCCCAGAACAAGGACCCCGCGGAAGTTGGCGACGATCGTGGTAAGATGGTAGAGAAGAACAGCAACCGCCGCGAAAAATCGGCCTGCTTCAAGCGTCAACAGCTTCCCGCCCGAGGAACTCACTGTGGGTTTATCGCCGGACGTACTGTTCACCCCTCACTCCTCATTGCTCGACCGTACATATGCTTAGCCGCCGGAATTGCGCTGCGAAAGCTTCCGGCGCGGAGGCGCGGTACACGCCTTGCTTGAAATAAGCACCCTCGGCGTCGTTGAAGCCAAGCGGGCCGTGATATTCTACAAGCGGTTTCCCATCGCGCCACACGCCCAAATATCCTTTGTTGAACGGATCGAATTTGAAGCGCATCCCGATCTTGTACCATCTGTTGCGTCTAATCGTACCGGTATCCCGATACTGTTCGGTAAAGCTAAAGCCATTCGGAACCGACACTCGACGCTGGTCCGCACGCGATACGATCCGCATATGCTCGCCGAGCATTTCCACCGCCACGGGTGCACTATGGCCGTTTTCGCCCCTATCAAAAGTCGATTGCAGTTGAACCAATGTCAGCCAAGCCGCGCTGTTGGGGCGACCGGATTCCACCAGCATCTCGAAGGATATCCGATGGCTTTGCCCCGCTGCGAATTTTTGAGTGTCGAATGCTTCTGACCGTTCCTTCTCCGCACCGTCACCGGCGATATGATCGCCTGAGCGGACTTCGAAGCGGCTAACGTTTTTTCTCTGTGTGAAGCTCCACGGCCGCGCCGTATTTTGATGGCGAAGATTGGCTGCCGTGATGCATTCTTTGGGAGGCGAGTTCGCCGCTACACTCATCACGGTGAGCGGTAGGAGGACGATTAGCCGACCGGCGTGTGCACATTTGCATAGAAGGAAGCGAATGGAAGCCCATATCACGGCGCAGCATCTTGCCGTTTCTGACAGCATTCATCGGCCTTTCGCCAGTTACGAAAAATCCAAACTTCTAAGGACCGCAATATATGCTACTGACGATTCTGCCTACAGGGACGAGCTATTTTCGGGACCATGCAAAACTCCACGTCTATGAAGACTCCCACTGAAGCTGTGCCGAAATTCAAGGCCCAACCGCGTGTTGCCGTCGTCGTGCTGAACTGGCGTAGGCCACAGGATACCATCTTGTGCGTCACGAGCGTTATGAAGCTCGACTACAGTAATCTCGACATCGTCATCTGCGATAATGATTCAGGCGATGGGTCGATCGATACGATATCGTCCGGCTTGGCCGCTTTCCTGCCCGAAGTAATCGAAATGCGGCGCTCGAAAGGCTTTCTGGGCTTTGAATATCGCGAAGTTGCGCCCGATATCCGGAATGTAGAGAATGAAGCAGGCACCCGAAGGCTTTGGCTGACCCAGACGGGCCGGAACGGAGGTTACGCGTTCGGGAATAATGTCGGCATCCGTCTGGCGATGCTGTCAAAGGACATTGAATATATCTGGATTCTCAACAACGATACGATCGTAGATGAGACGTCTCTAAAATTCCTTGTAGCGCAAATGGCGAGCGATCCGGCAATCGGCATCTGCGGCGCAAAAGTGCTGTACTCCGGCAGGGATATGAAGGTTCAAACTTTGGGCGGAGGCCGTTTTCTGCCTTTTCGCGCCCGGTGCGAACAGATCGGCGAGGGCCTTCCGGCCACAGAAGCTTCCGCTCCGGAGAACGTCGAAGCAGTTCTGAGCTACGTCAATGGCGCAGCGGCTTTGGTCCGCCGCGAGTTGGTCGAGCAGATCGGGTACATGGACGAAGGGTATTTCCTGTATTGGGAAGAACTGGATTGGGCAACGCGCGCACTGGCATCGGGCAAGTTCCGGCTTGGCTATTGCCCCGACGCGCTCGTCTATCATCAAGTGGGCGCGTCGTCCGGGACGAGCGATCATGGCATCCCTTCGCTTAGCTCCACCTACTGGATGACGCGGAGTAAGTTCCGCTATCTGCGGCTGCATCGTCCATGGCTGTTGGCCATAGCTTTCCCTTTGTTGCTGAAGGCCGTCATCCGCGAAGGATTGGCGCAGCGCTGGACACGCGCGCAAATGATGATACGCGGCGCCTTCAGTCTGCCGGTGAAATTTTGACCGGAGCCAAATGCTCGCTTGCGGGCAAACTCAAAGGTTGATGGTTCCAGGCCGCTATGTCGATTAAGAAGTCCCTAGCATGGATGGGCGGCGCGCAGATCGTTGCCCTTATCCTGCAATTCGCATCGACCATCGTATTGGCGCGCTATCTCACGCTGCATGAGGCGGGTATCTACGCCGTGGCGTTGTCTCTGGTCGCAGTTCTCGCGCTGGTGCAGCATCTGGGGCTACAGGCGCTTATCGTGCGTGAGGAAGTGCTGACCCGCGAAATCTCGACTACCGCCTTCACGGTCAACGCGCTGATTTCGATTGCTCTTAGCGGTGTCATCATGGCGACCAGCCTCGCCGGGGGCCGCTTGCTTGGCGATCCCGGCGTGCAGCGCGCATTAGGTGTCCTCGCAATTTCGCCGCTCTTTCAGATTTTCGTGTTCCTGCCCGCCGCTACGCTTGAGCGGGAAGGGCAGTTCAAGCAGATCGCGCTAGTCAACACGGCGGGCGCAGTCTGCGGTGCGATCGCGACGATCATCCTTGTGCTCGGTGGTTTCAGCTACATGAGCGTGCCCTATGCGCAGCTCGTCAACGGGGCCGTGACCGCCGTTCTCATGTCGATCGTAGGATCGCATCATGTGAGCTTTCGGATCGGTTTCCACGCCTGGCGGCGAGTCGGTGATTTCGGGCTTCAGATGCTGGCGGTATCGGGCATCAATTCGCTCTCGACGCGGCTGTCCGACATCGTCTTGGCGCGGTTTCTCGGCCTGTCGGCGTTGGGCGTATACAATCGCGCAAGCGGGTTAAACGGGATGATCTGGACCAACGTCCACCTGCTCATCGGGCGCGTCATGCTGGTCGATTATGCCGCGCTCTATCGCAGCGGCGGCTCGCTGCGCGAGCGCTATCTGCGCACCGTGGAAATTGTGACGGCGCTCCTTTGGCCCATGTTCATTGGCTTTGCCGTCATCGCCAAGCCGTTCATCCTGATCGTCTATGGCGAGCGCTGGATACCGGCAGCCGTTCCATTGGCGCTCATTATGCTGGCATCAGCTATTCAGGTGGCGATAACTATGACATGGGAGTTGTTTGCCGCAACCGGCCAGTTGCGCGTGCAGACACGGATCGAGTTCATTCGCAGCGGTGTGGCGCTGGCGGCCTTCGTGGGCGGTTGCCTGATTAGCCTAGAGGCGGCCGCCGCGGCGCGTGTGATCGACGCGCTTTTCGCGCTTATGCTGTACCGTCCGCACCTCGATCGCATGACTGAGACAACGATCCGCGACTTCTGGAGCATCTATGGCAGGAGCGCCTTATTGACGTTGCTGGCGTGCGGGCCTGCCGGATTGCTGACCATCGCGATGGGCTTCTCCGCCCAAATTCCGGTGGTTCTGCTGATAGCGGCGATAGCGATTGGCATCGTCCTTTGGGTAGGGGGACTCTTCGTCCTTCGCCACCCGCTCGTCGCCGAAATTCGGAAGAGATCAAAACCGCTTTCGGCGTGAAGTTTCGGCATCCACCGCTGGATCACCGCTCTCGTTTAAGGCTGTCTCCCCGTCGGTCGGAGGCGAGTAATGACT
The DNA here is from genome assembly GCF_002953135.1 of Sphingobium sp. SCG-1. Classification (NCBI taxonomy): domain Bacteria; kingdom Pseudomonadati; phylum Pseudomonadota; class Alphaproteobacteria; order Sphingomonadales; family Sphingobiaceae; genus Sphingobium; species Sphingobium sp. SCG-1. Next base: position 3,762,867 of record NZ_CP026372.1, on the reverse strand, counting down.
GGACATAGCATTGTCGCGGCTCTTGTTGCCGAGGAATGCTCGAAAGCTATGCAGCGCCGGACGGTAGTTTAGCGGCACTGCCTCAAACCACAGCTTTTCGAACCGCATCCACCAGAATAGCTGCCCTGCCCGCAGTTGCGCCACGAACAGGAGGGACAGGAAAACGGCATTCTGCTCGATAATCAGCGAAGGGCTGATTACCCCGTACATACCGCAGGCGATGCAGTTAAGTTGCAGCCCGCGAATGCCGGAGCCGCCATCTCGCCTCAGAGGAGAGGCGATGCAGAAATAGGTGGCGGCGATGAACGCAACTACTCCAGGAATGCCGAACAATATGAGAGGCCCCAAAATCCCAAGATCGCTTGGGTACAGCGGCTCATATTCACGAGTTCGGAAGAAGATCTGCTGCGCGTCGAACGTATTGGCGATGCCTACGCCCCACATCCAATGCTGCTGGATGACTCGGATCGCGACCCGATATTCCAGCGAGCGGGCGAAGGCCGATCCGTCCCAAGACATATAGTTGAACGGGTTCCAGTGAGGGATCAAGAATCCGAGCAGCAATATACCTGAAATGACGCAGAACAGTCCAAATAGTGCCAATCGCGTGGCTACGCCAAGGAGCCTGACCGACGACAAAAGCATCACCGTCACAAAGATCAGGCCGAAGGTTCTAAATCCGCTCAGCCACAAGGCATAGACCGCCAGGAGAAAGATGCCCGATCGAAGGAAAAATCCCAGCTTCCTGTTCGTCATCGCGTAATAAGCGACAAAGGAAGCGAACGCGGCGGCGAGGTAGAGGCGCGAACCGCGCGCTGTGTCCCCGCTATGGATGGCGCGATTGTCTCCCAGCGAACCACTGAGAATGCTGTTATGCCCAACAACGTAAAAGATGAGGTAAAGTGTGGTTACGATGAACAATATCTTCAGGATGCGGGATATGGCTACGCCACTTCTATAGAAGGGCAGAAAGCTGAGCAGTTCGATGTAGGTGAGAACCGAATTGAAGTTATAGGGCTGCTGCGCCAGATGGCAGAACCAGACGTGTTCCAGAATGAGGAACAGAAATATCGCAATTGCAGGAATCTGTATGGCCAACCTGATACGCGTCAGCGGGAAGAACAGATAAAAAAGGAACACTGATATCTGGACGAAATACGACGCATAGGTTGCGGCAGGCCACAGCAGGTCGACGATCACGGCGGCATGAACGACTATCGCTACCAATAGCGCGGTAATCAGAAAATGGTCCAGGGGCGACGGGCGTCTCGGACTGATCTTGGTGCTAGACATCCGGTTGCACCTGCAAAGGCGCGGCCAACATTCGGCGGACGTTAGGTCCGATGCCGTCGCTGTCACTCGGCATGTTCTGCCTATCCATCAAATTGCGACGCCGTCTGCTAACCCGCGTGTCCAGTCGAGCCAAGGATATACCGCCATACACAATGTTGTAGTTGCTGCACCGAAAAATTTCCGCGCAGCCTTAAGTCTCGGAAAAACAGCGATACCCCCAATCATGGAGCCACCTAAGAGGTTAGCTGAAGATCAAGCCAGTAATTTCATAAGCAACAGGATCACATGTGCTACTGCTGCGATAAAGTTGACGCCTGCGGCATAGCTGACTAGTCGAAGGAAGCCGCTCGACCCGGCATGCGCAATCGAAGGGCAGTATGTGGCCGTAGCAGAACCGTTACTGATAAGGTGCGGTGATTTGTCCGCTCCTATGCCCCTGTTGATGCGTTGCATATGATGATGCGAAAGCTTGTTCTAACCGGCATCGTCGTGTGCGCCGCATTCACTGCACTGCTCGCCGGCGCGCCGCAGACGTCGACCATGTTGTCGGGTTTGATGCCTCATGGTGGCGCGGATCAGCGGGAATATACGCCTGGGCACGGCATCTCGCACCTTAAGCCGTTCGATGTTCCCGCCCCTGTCCCGCTGGCGGACTTCTCCTCGCGTGCGGCCTTACAAGCTCCCGAACTCGCGCTGGCAGAGGTGCCGGCGGCTGAAAATACAGAAGGCGCATCGACGGCTTTGCGTCTCACGACACAGGGTTCGACCGTCTATACCATCGCGCCGTCCGCCGCGCTTGCTACGCCTGTGGATGTGCGGAATGGCTATACAATCCTTCCGTTCAAACCCATCAGCAACTGCGAAAAGGCACTGCGATGGTCGCTGGAGTTCCATTCCGAAGGGTCTCCCGGCGCGCCTACCGGCAACTATCATGAAATGGACGCGGTCAGAGACGGACCAAGCGCGCTGCGTTCGGTGTTGACCTCCCAAAAGGATAGTACCGGAGAGGGGCGGTGGGAGTATTTCGGCGTGCATACCAATAATCTGCATGCTGTGGGCACCGGTGCCAATCTCGAAGCAATTAAGTTCGTCCGGCTTATCGTCCGCGGCGGAGCGTCGCCGATGGTTATCGAATTGGGCAGCCCCTATTTTCAGCGCTCGGCGCTGAATAAAGCTAAGGCGATAATCACGTTCGACGACGGCTATGCCAGCGTGGTGAACACCGCCTTGCCGCTGTTCAAGGCGAAGGGCTTTCGCGGCATGTACAATTTGGGGGCCATGCAGCAGACGCTGGATGCGCCGGGTCATCTGACCAAAGCGCAAGTGCATGTGCTGCGCGATGCCGGATGGCAGTGGATGCAGCAGGCCTATTCGACCGAAGAGCTGGCGCCGATCCTCGCCATGTCCGAAACCGACCGCGATGCGGAGATGCGCAAGCAGATTGATTTCGCGAGAGAGAATCGATTGGGTGATCCCGGCTTTGGTTCTTACTTCAGCCAGGTAGGGCAGACGCAGGTCGGGCTTTATGGCATGTTCGCACGCAATCAGCGGTCGACCCGAGCATATTTCACACCGCGTGCCGTCAGTCCGCCCGATTTCCCGATCCTGTATGGCGAGAATTATCCGTTCGTAGATCCTTACTTGGTGAAGTCATTGGCGGCTGACGTGCCGTCAGAAAGCTTTGGCCTGCTGACGCAACATGCCGAGCAAGCCATCGCCAATCGCGGTGTGGCGATCTACACGTTTCACAATGCACTGGATAACTTGCCGATGTTGCTCGACTGGCTCGATGCCAATCGCGACCGCATTGACGTCGTGACGGAAGCTGACCTGTTTACCGCTCAGCGAGCGGCTGCAAAACGGCGCTGATCGTTCTTAAGACGACGGTAAAGTTGACGCTAAAAACCCATATTGAGTTGCGGGGGAATCGTGATATCCTTCAATATACCGCCGGTAGAGTGGGTAGAGAGGATCGTGCTCGTGGAACGCCTGGAATCTGTATTTTGCGCCTGTGAGTTTCGCATTATCTGCCTGGCAAGCGCTTGCTCGGGAAGTCTGGCTTTAGGTATGGTTCTACTGCTCAGATGATTTCGTTTTAGGCTGAGAATGTTCACCGCGAAGATGTGGCGCTTCGACCTCCATCAATCTGTCGTTTAGCACTTTAACTAACCTAAGCAGTTCCTGTTCTTCGGTCGGCGTCAGCGCCTGAAATATTCGGCTCGCAATAGCCTGCCGGGCCGGCGCGGCATCACTGATCACTTTGCTTCCGGCGTCGGTCACCCGAATGTATTTCGCACGTCGGTCATTCGGAACGGGATCCCGGCGAACCAGTCCGTCGCGCTCCAGCCCATCGATCGCTTCCGTTACCGTCCGTGGCGCAAAGCCGAACGCCTCGCTGATGTCTATGGCCCGCGCCTGAGCCATGTGCTCAATGAAAAGCAGCAGCTTCAATTGCGCAAGTGATGTGCCCTGCGCCTTCAACTCAATATTGAAGAGGCGATGCATACGAAGCGTCAACTCACGCATGCTGTCCATAAGTTGCTGATGCGCCATCAGGCAAAGAAAAGATGTGGGACCATGTAATATGGTATTGCCCTATTGTGCGGAGAGGTTCAAGGGAGTTGTGCCATAGCGCGCAAACAAAGTGAGATCCGATTGATGGCCAGCAGCGATGACAGTTCGGAGCGGAAGCTGGATACCGGCGCCGGGACGGAGCAGCCTTCGCCACTGAAACGCCCTCGCGTAAGACGTATCATCAGCATCGTTCTAGCGGTGATACTGATTGGCTTTATCATCTGGTTCATCCGCTATCAGACGCATGGCAAATATATCGAGGAAACTAACGACGCCTATATTCAGGCCGATGCGGTAACCGTTTCGCCCAAGATTTCGGGCTACGTCGAAGAAGTGTTCGTTCGCGACAATCAGGACGTGAAGAAGGGCCAGCCACTGGCCCGTATCGACCCCCGGGACTATCGCGCGCAGGCCGAGCAGGCTCAGGCGCAGATCGATGTCGCCGCCGCTAACGCCGACAATGTCCGTGCGATGATCGGCGAGCAGGAGGCGGCCATTGCTCAGGCGCGGGCGCAACTGTCCACGGCGGAAGCCGATGCGCGCTATGCGGCTGCCGAGGCGGCGCGCTATGCCCCTCTCGCCGCGAGCGGTGCCGAAACGCGGGAAAAACTGGCCAACCTGCGCAATCAGGCCGCGACGGCGACAAACGCGGTGGCGTCGCAGCGCGCGGCGCTGCTGACGGCGCAGCGCCGGACCGGATCGCTCAAGGCGCAGGTACGACAGGCGGAAGCCCAAGGCGAAGCGGCAAGGGCGCAATTGGCGTCCGCCAGCCTCAACGTAGGATCGACTATCCTGCGCGCCAGCGTGGATGGGCGCATTGGCGATCGCTCTGTTCGCGCGGGGCAGTTCGTACAGGCAGGAACGCGACTGATGTCGGTCGTACCGCTTTCATCCCTCTACATCACCGCAAACTTCAAGGAGACGCAGATCGGCCTGATGCGCCGCGGTCAGCCTGTGACTATATCCGTCGATGCGCTGGACGGCGTCGATTTGACCGGCCATGTGGACAGCATCTCTCCGGGCACCGGGGCGCAATTTTCACTGCTGCCGCCGCAAAACGCGACGGGCAATTTCACCAAGATCGTCCAGCGCGTGCCGGTGCGGATCGCGATCGACGCCAGTCCCGAAACGCGTGCAATCCTTGTTCCCGGCCTTTCGGTGACGGCGAGCGTCGACACGATCGCGGCCAAAGGGCAGGCGGAGCACATTGCCGACAAGGAAAAGGCACGGAGAGAGGCGCGCCGGTGAGCGACGCGGAACCCGCGCCTGCGCCCGAGGAGCGTGCCGACGCGGCTGCCTGGCTCGCGGTGGCGGCGGGGACGCTGGGCGCGTTGATGGCCACACTGGACATCTCCATCGTCAACAGTTCGCTGCCCACGATACAGGGTGAGATCGGCGCCAGCGGGACCGAAGGAACATGGATCGCGACCGCCTATCTCGTCGCGGAAATCATCATCATACCTTTGTCGGGCTGGCTGGAGCGCCTGTTCGGACTGCGCACTTTCCTGCTTCTCGCTGCGGGCCTGTTCACGTTGTTTTCCATGCTGTGCGGCGTATCCACGACACTCACCATGATGATAATCGGCCGCGTAGGTCAGGGGTTCACCGGCGGGGCGCTCATTCCGACTGCGATGACCATTATTGCCACGCGGTTGCCCCGCTCGCAGCAGCCGATCGGCAATGCCCTGTTCGGCGCAACGGCATTGTTGGGACCGGTGGCCGGGCCTGTTCTGGGTGGCTGGCTGACCGAGAATTTAAGCTGGCATTACGCCTTCTTCATCAACCTGCCCGTGGGTGCCGCGCTGATTACGCTGTTGCTCGTCGCAATGCCTCACAAAAGGTCCAATCTTGCGCTTATTGCGGAGGCGGATTGGCTCGGCATCATCGGTCTGGCAATGGGCCTTGGCGGCCTCACGGTTGTTCTGGAGGAGGGAGAGCGCGAGCAATGGTTCTCCTCGTCGACGATCATTTGGCTGACCATCGTGTCGGCGGTCGGCTTCATGCTTCTTGCCGCCGGGCAATTCTTCGCCCGTCGCCCCGTGATACGTCTGGCTCTGTTGCGTAATCGTCAGTTCGGCAGCGTGGTCGTTATGGTCACGGTGGTCGGCATGGTGATCTACGGCACGTCCTATGCCATTCCGCAATTCCTGTCGGCCATAGCGGGCTACAACTCGTTACAGGCAGGGCAGATCGTCATGCTCTCCGGCGCGCCCGTCATCCTGATGATGCCTTTCACGCCCTGGCTCATTCGAACGGTCGATATTCGCCTGTCGGTAGCTTTCGGGCTGACGGTTCTTGCGTTCAGTGCATGGCTGGAGACGGATCTGACAAGCGTGTCGGACGGATCAAGCTTTGTCGACTCCCAACTCTTGCGCGGCGTTGGCACCGTGTTCTGCATGATGTTCCTCAATCAGGCCGCGATCCGATCTGTGCCTGCTGAGCAGGCCAGCGATGCGGCGGGGCTTTATAACGCAGCGCGTAATCTGGGCGGCTCCTTCGCTTTGGCCGGCATCGCGGTGATCCAGGACCAGAGACTATGGCTCCATAGCCGCCGCATCGAGGAAACGCTGAGCGCCAATGCGATCAATGTGCAGGATTATGTGGCCGGTCAGGTACAGGCCCTGGGCGGGCAAGGAAGGGCGATGCGTATGATCGAGGGTACGATCCAGATGCAGGCCCTTACGATGACGTATTCCGATCTTTTCTGGATCCTGACCGTCGGGATCATCTTAGTCAGTCCGCTCGCGCTTTTCCTTCGGCCGCTTCCCAAGGGCGCGCCGATGGCGGCCGGGCATTGAGGAACGTCATGCGCCCCTATCTTGCCTTCCCATTGATCGCGTCGCTGCTTGGCGGTTGTACCGTAGGGCCGAATTATGCCGGGCCACCCGCTGTGGCACTCAAGGCCGCAGCCGCGACTGCTTTTACGCGTGCCGGGGATGCACCTGTGACAACCGCCGCACCGGTAGCACGCTGGTGGGAGAGCTTGAACGATCCTGTGCTGGATGCGCTCGTAGTCAAGGCGCTGGACGCCAATCCAAACGCGCTTATGGCGAAGGCGAGGTTGCGCCAGGCGCGCGCTGCACTGGGACTGCAACGGGCCAATTCCGCTCCCAGCGTCAATGCATCCGCCGTGTACGCCCACGCCCACATCCCCGGCATCGACCTTGGCGGTGACGGTGGCGAAGGGGAACAGAGTGGCGGCAATGGTGCCTCTGATCTCAATGTCTACAATCTTGGGTTCGATGCGTCGTGGGAGATCGACTTGTTCGGCGGCCAGCGCCGCGCAGTCGACGCGGCGCGCGCCGCTGCTCAAGGGGCTGAGGCAAGCGTCGCGGATATACAGGTCAGCCTGTCCGCCGAAGTCGCGCAGAACTACATCAACCTGCGGGAACGGCAGCAGCGCATCGTTCTCAATACCCAGTCGATTGCGAAACAGCAGGAAATGCTCGAGCTGACGCGGCAACGCTATGCGCGGGGTACGGCGTCTGCGCTTGAAGTAACCGCAATGGAGACGGGTCTTAGCGGCACGCGTGCGCGATCGACGCCGCTTAACGCCGAGCGCGACGCCTACCTTAATGCGCTGGCGGTGCTGACGGGCGAGGAGCCGGGCGCGCTGGACGCAACTTTGTCAGCAGGCGGTGCGATCCCGCTGCCGCCTGCGTCGGTGGCAGTGGGCGATCCCGCCCGGCTGCTTCAGCATCGGCCGGACATCCGCGCAGCCGAGCGGCAGCTTGCGGCTGACACCGCACGGATCGGGCAGGCGGATGCAGCGCGTTTTCCGCGCCTCAGCTTTATGGGGCTGGTCGGCATTGGCGGAACCAAGCTTAGCGACTTGGGTCAACTTGACGATTTTGCGGCTATTGCGGCTCCGCAGCTAAGCTGGAATTTCCTGGACTTCGGCCGGAATCGGGCGCGGGTCGAGCAGGCGGAAGGCGTTCGGGATGAAGCCGAGGCTCGCTATCGCAATGCCGTGTTGGCAGCATTGCGTGATGCTGAGGATTCACTGGCGCGGTTCCGCGACCGGCGAAGAGTGGTCGCATCGTTGGCGCGTGCGCGAGATCTTGCCATTCACGCTGCGCAACTCACGGCCCAGCGAAATGAAGCTGGCACAGTGACCCGCATAGAGTTGCTGGACGCGCAGCGGCAGCAACTCGCCGCCGAGCAGGATCTGCTTTCCGCGCAAGCCGCTCTCACGGGTGACTTCGTGGCAATAGAAAAGGCACTGGGGCTGGGCTGGGAAGGCTCATGACCGGATCGGGCGATGTCGCGAGATTCTATTGCGCAACATCCTGACGATTGAACCACAAGGCAATAAGCCAACCCAGGGCGCTGCTGCCGCCCAACCAGATCAGGAATGCTGCGGCATCGCCTTGTAGCGCGCATAGAAGTCCGGGTATGCAGGCTGCGGCAGCGAACAATCTGCGCGTCGTGGGGGTTTGTCCAGTTCCTGCCATGCGCAGTGAACGGCGGCGCTTGGGATCGCCCAGGCAAAGCGATACGATCAAGATCGCCGAGATTGCGACGGCTATGATGGGGAACATAATCATTCCGCCGGGTGCAGGACAGGAACGCGCAAGCCGCTCTGCCGCCGCTTTGCACCAAAGTGACGCCAGAGCATGAAGCCGCCGGCGAGGACGAACGCACTATCCATGGCCGCTATGATCGGTTGCCCGGCGCTCATTGCGACGGTCCAGCTTGGCCCGCCGGTGACGAGACGGAGCACCGGGAGGGCAATCATCACCAATCCCGTACCGAGTTGCAACGCGCGATCAATTGCACGCGCGCGGGCGAAAAAGCCGCCCACGATGGCAACAGCGGACGCGATCAGGAACGACGCCGTAGTCCAGTATACTGCGCCGCCCTTCGGCATCTCGATCAGGAACGCGGCGGCTGCCACGACCAGAGCAAAGGGCAGGCCGAAGCCGATCACAGCCACGGAACGGTCGAGCCATTCCAGCGACCGCGCCGCATCCGCGCGCCGCACGAGCCAGAGCCGCAGCCCCGTCAAGGTGACGTAACACATTGCGAATCCCAGCGCGAACCATATGGCTTTCGAGACGATCCCGGCAAAGTTGCCGAAGTGGAGCGGAGCCATGATCGCGGCGATCGTTCCGCCAGCCGATGGGCGGGGGCCGATCGCTGGCTTGGCGCGATCGAACCGTGCCGACGCACCATCGTACAATAATGTCACCGGCTCGATATCCGATGCTTTTGGAGGATGATAGCTCGTCACCTTGGAATCGGCGCGGCCGAAGTTCTCGATCGCGACGAAGGTTGGCGCGTCGCCAGCTCGGCGGATGGAATCTGCGGCGATCCGATCCAGATTGCCGATCGCGACCGGACGCGGGTTCGCTTTACCGGGATTGCCATATACTGCTTCGGTCAGCGCGGGAATGTCCCCCCCGAATGCTGCCATCGCGACAATAGGGACGCCGATCGTGCTGAAGAAAGAGAAAAAGCTGCCAGTGAATGCAAGTACGAACGCAAAGGGCAGGCTCCACGTGCCGGCGACGCTGTGCCGGTCGCGGTCAACCAGCACCGGATTGGCTTTCCGCCGCAGGGTGAAGATGTCCTTGAACAGGTGGCGATGGATCAGAAGTCCCGAGATCGCCGCAACAAGCATGGCGAGGCCTAGGATGCCGGTGAGCAAAAGCCCCCAAGGATTGGGCACGTGTAACTGGACGTGCGTGTCTATCAGGAACCGGCTTAGCGCATCATCGTTTCGGGGACCGAATACATCTTCGCTCGTGCCATTCTGCGTTTCGACTACGCGGCCTGTCTTATCGACCTGATAATATATGCCCCGACTGACGAAGTCGCCACTGGCTTCCGTTTCATGACGGTGAAAGAAGACGCCGAGGTCGTGGTCGCCCATCTCGAACAGGTCGACTCCTTCATAATATTTCTCCGAAGTGCGCCGGGCGAGATTGCGCACGGCGCTATCGATCGGGCGCTCGAAGGCGGAGCGGGTTTCGATATGTCCGGCTGACCAGATGCCGATTTCTTCGGCGAATACTGCGACCATGCCGGTCAGCACCACGGCGTACAGCAGCAGGCCGAGCACAATCCCCGACCAGCCGTGCACAGCCACCATCAGCTTGGTTTCGTCTTTGGGCAAGTGGATCATTTGGATGCCCCTTTTGCAACCGGTGCGTGACTGAGGAAACTGTGCGCCACCAGCCCCCCGTGGATTACCAGCAGGCCAAGCGCCACGATGGCTACTCGTGAAAGTTTCCTGTCCATACAGGCGTGAAAGAACAGCGCGGCCCACAGTAATGGCGCGAGCACCAGCGGCAGCACAAGATTGTCGATCCCCGCAGCGCCCTTCGGCAACCATTGGGTCATGCCTGCCATCATCACGAGGGCCAAGATGATCGCGCCTGGCCCGGCGAACAACATGCGTATCCATTTGCCCGACATCGCGGCCATGCTTCTTCCCAACCGGTGCGCCATGGCAGGCGCATGCTGATCTCAAACTATACCAGCCGCGGCGGCCTGACAATTGCTATTGCGATGCCTTCGCAATATTTAGAGTCTATTTCACCGGGGAGTGTTGCGCTCGCTATAAAATCTCTTTTGTTACAGTACGGTAACATTACTTAATATGGTTTACATATTGCCACGATGTGTGGTTCATCCGTTTCGGATGAATTCGACGGAGCAGATCAATGACCGACTTCACGGTGTCCGGCAATGTATTGCAGCGCCAGTACCTTCAGGGCGGAGACACTCTGACGGTTCAATCGGATGCTCTTCTGCATCCGTTGGGTACAGCGGTGGAATGGGATATCACGGGAGCGGAAGGGCTGGTTCGCCTTAATCTCGAAGGCGCGATCCAGGCATTCAGCGGTGCGGCAATCGACGCGACTGGAACTGCCGCCGCCAGCCAGAGCATCGCCATAGATACGCAGGTCGGATCGTCCATCCGCGCGCGCGACGACGTGCTGCATGTCGGGACGGACTTACAGGGCGGTTCGATCAATTTGGACAATCGTGGTCTGCTCAAATCATACACCGGGTCAGTGGTCGACGCGATCATTTCAGGCACTCCCACAGGTTCGGGGATCAGCCCCCTCTATCTCCTCAACTTGGAGACCGGTATCATGCAAAGTGACGCCGGTCCCACCATCCGGCTGTCCGGTGCCAGTAATTTCGCGCAGACCGATGGCAATGTGTTCGTTGCCAACGTCGGCAAGATCATCAGCATGGGCAAGGGCGTAGATTCCGCTCCTGCCATCGACACCACTGATCTGGACGCGACCGTCCCGAACAAAGTCCGCCTCATCAATTGGGACACGGGCACGGTGCAGGCCGTCGATAGCGACGCTTTTCGCGTCGGCGACTACGCGGCTGTCACTAATTACGGCAAGATCATCGCCGGTGGCAGCGAGGGTGATGACGGCATCGACATTGGCACCGCAACGAATGTTTTCATCCGGAACGAAGTGGGCGGAAAGATCCGTGGCGCTGATAGCGGCATTGCCGGCAACCAAGCGGTTGAGATCGAGAATTCTGGCTCGATCCTTGGGCGGATCGGCGCGGGGATCGCTCTGGATACGGCTCTCACGTCGGTCACGAAGATCATCAACCATGTGGGCGGTTCCATCCGAAGCTATGGAAGCGGCGATGGCATCGATGTCTCTGGTATGGTCGATCTTACCAATGACGGCGTCATCCGCACCTATAATCCGACGGCCTTTGGCAGAGATTTTGGCGTTTCGATCGGCGGCGGAACGATCGTGAACACTGGCACGATCGACGGATCGGGGGGAGGTATTCATGCTCAGGATGGCGCGCTCACGCTGACGAATAGTGGCATCATCTCTGCGGTGTGGTTATCCGGCAATTTTGATGACAGGATCATCAACACCGGCACGATTAGCGGAATTCGGGCAGGCGGGGGCAATGACTTCATCGATACCTCGCTCGGCAGGATTACTTCGCAGTTCGCTGCGGAGGGATCGATCTATGGCGAAGATGGCGATGATTACATCAACGCTGGGTCAGGCGGTACGGTAATTTACGGGGGCAATGGTAACGATCGCATCATCGGAGCGGGAACGATCGAGGGGGATGCTGGTAACGATTATATCACGGCGCTTCCAACCAATGAGAACCGCCTGGTCTTTGGAGGCGAGGGTGACGACACCATTGAACTGGGAAGTTTCCGCAGGATCAACGGCGGACAGGGATTTGATACGGTAATTTACCGCGTCGGCGACAACCATGTGTTTAGTTACGGTCGTTGGTCCAATATCGAAGCAGTTCACGCCTTTGGCACGAGCGGCGACGACTTCATGGGGGGTGGAGATGTCGACGACAAGATTTACGGTTATGAGGGTAATGATCGGCTATGGGGTGGAGCCGGCGTCAATTTGCTCGATGGCGGGGCTGGCGATGATCGTTATACAATCAGTAGTATCACTACCAAGATCGTTGATGAAAGCGGTGACGACTTTGTCATCACCAAGGTAAATTATAACATCGACTTGAACATTGAGACGGTAGCTATGGTGCGGCCCGGTCTGACGGTGACGGGGAACTGGCAATCGAACCGAATAGGCGGGAGCGACGAAGGCTCCGACACAATTTTCGGCGGCGGCGGGTACGATCTTATCAGCGGCAATGGTGGTGCCGATGACATTCATGGCGGCGACGGCACAGACACGCTGTACGGCAATGATGGCGACGATGTGCTGCACGGCGACGTTGGCCGAGACTATGTCAGCGGCGGCGCGGGGAACGATAGCCTGATCGGCGGGATCGAGTATGATAACCTGATCGGCGGCGCCGGGGCGGACACCTTCCAGTTTGATGATGTAACCCACAGCAGCGCGGGCGAGCCGGACCTCATAGTGGACTTCAGTCACTCAGAGGGCGATCTGATCGACCTAAGCCGCATCGATGCTGCAGTGTCATCGACAGCGGATGATGCCTTCATCTTTGTCGGCGCAGGCGCTTTCACAGGCCAGGAGGGCGAACTGCGCTACGTCGTAAGCAACGGCGATGCCGTGGTCGAGGGGGATGTCGACGGCGATGGCTTGGTCGATTTCGCGATCCAGCTACGCGGCGTCGGAACGCTCACGCAAAACGATTTCCTGCTTTAGGCCGCTATTCGGCGGGCTGGAGGACTTCCGTTCGGCGTCTTTCCGTCGTCATCAGTGAGATCGCCCAGAAGATGAGGCCGCCCAGCGCCAGCGCACAGCCTACCCAACCGGTTGAGCTCCATCCATAGCCCGCCGAGATGGCCATGCCGCCGAGCCATGGCCCGAGCGCATTGGCGGTGTTGAACGCGGAGTGGTTGAGAGCCGCTGCAAGGCTCTGCGCATCTTCGGCCACATCCATCAGGCGCGTCTGGAGCACAGTGCCTAGCGACCCTCCAAAGCCGATCGCGACGACGGCAATCGAGATCGTCCAGATGTTGCCGGTTGCCAGTGGGTAAAGTGCGAGGGCTATCGCGGACCATAGCAGTAGCGCGCCAGCCGTAGGCATAAGCGCGCGGTCGGCAAAGCGCGGCACGATAAGGTTGCCCAGCGTCAAACCAATGCCGAACGCCGCAAGCACAAGAGGAACGGCGGCCGCCGAAACGCCGGTGACTTCCATGAGCGTGGAAGCAAGATAGGTATATACCGCAAACAGGCCGCCGAAACCGATCGCGCCAGTCGCCAGTGTTAGCCAGACTTGAGGACGCTTTAGGGCCGTCAGTTCCCGTAGCGGATCTGCTCCGGGTTCTGGCCGATCATAGGGAACGAACGCGAACACCATCAGGACAGTCGCGAGCGCAAGTATGGCCACTACCCCGAAGCCCCAGCGCCAGCCTATCGCCTGACCAAGCCAGTTGGCGAAAGGGACCCCAATGATGGTCGCGACGGTCAGGCCAAGCATGATGTTGCCGACGGCCCGAGTACGACGGTCGGGGGGCACGAGCGACGCAGCCACGAGCGAAGCTATACCGAAATAGGCTCCGTGCGGCAGGCCGCTCAGAAAACGAAAGACGAGCATCGTCCCGTATGTCGGCGCAAGCGCGCTCGCGCCATTGGCGATTGCGAACAGGGCCATCAGCAGGATAAGCAAGGTACGACGGCTGAGGCGTGCGGCGGCAACGGCAAGCAGCGGCGCGCCGACCACCACGCCCAGCGCATAAGCGCTGATGACGTGACCAGCCGTCGGCTCGTTAATGCCAAGTCCCTTGGAAAACAGAGGGAGCAGGCTCATCGTAGCGAACTCGGTCGTGCCTATCGCAAACCCGCCTAGCGCGAGAGCGAAATGAACGAGGCCCACAGAACGGGTCTTTGCCGGGTCTGCCTGTTGTGTCATCGGTCTGCCTGATAGTGCTGCAGTGCAGCAGAAGCGCGCAACTTGGGCGTCGTCAGGCGGCAATTCAAGGGCTTGGAAAGGATAATGGAGGGGAACTTAGGGCATCGGCGGATGCAACCGGTCCTGCATCATCTTATAGGACATCCATCGATTTGAACGCTACGGATGTGGCGAACGGACCTAATTGTCGGCCTAGAAAGGGATTTCTCATGAATTTCCTCCGTTGGATTGACGTTGAGTTGCCCATCGTTCAGGCTCCCATGGCTGGCGTTTCCACGTGCGAAATGGCGGCTGCCGTATCTAATGCGGGTGGTCTTGGTTCCATCGCGGTCGGCTCCGTCGATGCGGCGGCAGCGAGGCAGATGATTGCCGAAGTGCGGGCACGAACGCAGCGCCCTTTTAACGTCAACCTGTTCGTGCATGCACCTCCTGCTTCCGATGCGACGCGCGAGGCGGCTTGGCTGAAAACGCTTGCGCCGCTGTTCGCGGAACTCGGCGCTGCGCCGCCGTCCACCTTAAGTGCGATATACAAGAGCTTTGTCGACGATGACGACATGCTCACAACTCTTGTGGAGCTTGCCCCGCCCGTCGTCAGCTTCCATTTCGGTTTGCCAGGCGCGGATCGTATTGCCGCGCTGAAGGCAGCGGGGTGCGTTCTGCTGTCTACGGCCACGAACCTTGCCGAAGCCGAAGCCGCGAGCGCGGCCGGGATTGATGCTGTCGTTGCGCAGGGCTTCGAGGCGGGCGGGCATCGCGGCATGTTCGACCCCTCCGCACCGGATGATTGCCTAAGCACCATGGCGCTGACACGATTGCTGGTGAAGCGGTCAGGGCTGCCGGTCATTGCCGCTGGCGGCATCATGGACGGTCGCGGCATCGCGGCGGCGCTCGACCTAGGCGCTGTAGCGGCGCAACTCGGCACGGCCTTCATCGCCTGCCCGGAAAGTGCAGCCGACGAAGCATATCGACATGCGCTTACAGGCCACGGCGGGTGGCACACCAGCATGATCGCGGCGATATCGGGCCGGTCTGCCCGTTGCCTGGCGAACCGCTTTACCGATTGGGCGGCCGTTAATGTCGACCTCGCCATTCCCGACTATCCTATCGCTTATGCCGCAGGAAAGGCGATCCATGCCGCTGCGAAAGCGGCAGGCGAATACGGTTTTGGTGCGCAGTGGGCCGGGCAGGGGGCTCCCCTGGCTCGCTCTATGCCAGCGGCAGAGCTAGTCGCTACACTTGAGGCTGAACTTGCAGCAGTGAATGGGCGGCCCTTCGAATAGAAGGCGTTGCATGGGAACAAGGCTTCGCGCCCCGCGCTATGACGACCGTACACCATTCTTCACCGGAGGTTTTCGCCATGCCTCACTTTGCTCCTCCGGGACCACTTGGATTTGGTGGTGCGCCGCTTGGCAATATGTTCGATGTCGTCGACGAGGCGACGGCCGAAGCGTCGCTGGTTGCGGCTTGGGATAGTGGCGTGCGCTATTTCGATACCGCGCCGCATTACGGCAGCGGCTTGTCCGAGCATCGCTTCGGCACCGTTTTGCGCCGCTATCCTCGCGACGATTTCGTACTGTCGACAAAGGTCGGTAGGCTGCTGCGCCCAGACCCGAGCCGCCCGGAAAATCCGCCCTTCAAGCAGAGCCTGCCATTCCGGGTGGAAACCGATTATTCGTACGACGCGACGATGCGATCTGTGGAAGACAGTTATCAGCGGCTGGGCCTGGCGCAGATCGACATTGCGTTCGTTCATGATCTAGCCGCCGACCATCTGGGCGATGCCTGGCAGGAGCAGTTTGAGATTGCGCGTAACGGTGCCTTTCGTGCGCTTACCGATTTGCGGGAGCAGGGTGTAATCAAAGGCTGGGGATTGGGCGTCAACCTCAACGATCCCTGTGTTCGTGCTTTGGAGCAGGCGGACCCGGATGTGTCCCTCCTGGCGGGCCGCTATAGCCTGTTGAACCAGCCGGCACTCGACCAGCTATTCCCGATGTGCGCCGAACGCGGCGTGCATGTCGTCGTGGGCGGGCCCTATAATTCCGGCCTGCTCGCGGGTGGACGCAATTTCGAATATCAGGAAGCGCCGCCGGAGATGGTCGAGAAGCGCGACCGCATCGCCGCCATTTGTGAGCGGCACGGCGCGGACATCCGCTCAGCCGCACTGCAATTCTGCGCTGCTCATCCCGTCGTTGCCGCGATCATCCCCGGTGCCAAGCGACCGGACAAGGTCAAGGAGAACGCAAGGTTGATGGCGGCCACGGTACCTGCGGGCGTGTGGGAGGAACTGCGCAAGGAGGCATTAATACCGGCCGAGGCGCCTGTCCCGAGTTGAGGAGTGCGTTATAGCGGTGACTGATAATCGGTGGGTGAAGGTCAAGGATGACGGGGCAAACCCGCTTACGCTTCCTCTGACCGCAGGAGTCCAGCACGGGCCGCACGCCGGTCGAGCATGATGCCTGCGACCATCACCAGCAGTAGCGGCAGGCTCCAGAAGGATTGCATCGCGAAGTAGAGCATCGGCTTCAATTGCAAAGCCATGGCGATCGTCGCCAAATGTGTGGCGATGCTTCCCAAGTGTAGCCCGCACACCCAGATCGGCCAGAAGCGGTGACTGCGAACAGCGAAATAGGCCAGCCCCAATAGCAGGAGGATATCGACGCCCAGCACTGGAAGCTGAGTATGTGACCACGCCCGGTCCAGCCACGAGGCAGGAATGCTGAGCAGCGCAGCCGCGACGATCAGCAGCGAAATGCGCCGCCCGTCTTGTCCGCCAGCGAAGAAGGCGTAGCCGCAACTGGCGAATAGAAGAATAGTGAAAAGACTGCCGACCATCGTCTTGACCCAACACTGTGCCTATCGAAGGGTCAAGACGCCGGACAATTGTTTTGCTTAAGCTTCAGGAGCGTCGGATTCTATGGAAGATGCCGAGGTGGGGAGACTGAAAGCTTCGGCATTGGGGGCGCCCCAGCATCCAAATCCGACCGGCGCGAGATTGCTTTGGCGATGAATGACGATCATCTGGCCATGCGCGTTGACCATGTCCTTGCGGCCTTCCAGCATCTTGGTCACGCCTGCATTCAAGGATTCAAGAAGCCTCTGCTTGGCGCGGGGGTGCAACCCGGACTTGGCGGTGCCTTCCAGAAGCGACGCGGTTACCCTTGCGCTGGCAAGTAGCGCGTCGTCGGTGGAATGAAATACGGCCACCATGTCGCTTGAAATCACATGGCCGGCAGCTTCGGTCAAAAAGGTCATAAAGGTCTCCTCGCGCCCCAGGGGGGCACGCTTCATGGTGTCGGAATTTTGGGATCTGGCGCTTTAGGAGAGTAGCGTGATGCTCATCCTGAGAACCATGATGCAGGCTATGAAGGCCAGCACCGAAAAGAAGGTGATCCGCGAGATTGCGGCCAAAGTCTGCAAAGGCGTCAGGTCATTGTCTTTTCCCCCGATGGGAGGGAGCAATCGGGCCAATGTGTGTCGCCAGCCCGTCGGCTCCCCGACCGAGGGATCAGCGAGAATCGGTGCAGGAACAAGGTCTGGCGGCTGCCTAGGCAGTTGCTGCCCAGTCGCATTCTCGCTCTGCCGCATGAATAATCGCGCGGCTTCGGCACGGCTTCCGGCCTCCAGGATCTGCATCGCGGCGAGCAGATGATTGTCTACGGTTGAATAAGATATGCCCAGATCACGGGCGATTTCCTTGGACGTGTAGCCCTGCG
The DNA here is from genome assembly GCF_002953135.1 of Sphingobium sp. SCG-1. Classification (NCBI taxonomy): domain Bacteria; kingdom Pseudomonadati; phylum Pseudomonadota; class Alphaproteobacteria; order Sphingomonadales; family Sphingobiaceae; genus Sphingobium; species Sphingobium sp. SCG-1. Next base: position 3,744,970 of record NZ_CP026372.1, on the reverse strand, counting down.
CGACAAGCTTGAGGCAGTCCCTTTGACGCTGCGTCAACCGATTGAAACGTGATTCCGGCATCCGAGCCATTTGCCCCCTCATCAGCCTGCAATCAATCATGCCGAAATTTAGGATAGGCAAGCCTTACTTCGCTCGCTCAGGATAAAAGCACGCACGAGTAAGAGTGGCAGCCTGTCGGTGGCACTCGTGTGACATGCCGATGCGTTGGATCGCATCTGCGTAGCGAAAGCGCGGTCAGATGGAGCGGTGTTCAGGCGACCGCTTGTCCCGAGGGATTTTCACTCACCCAGCCAATCATCGATCACCGGCTTCAGGTCGGCGGAAATCAGTTCCACCAGAAGCCCCGGCGTTGGCAGCGCCATATAAGCGATCAGGCCAAAGCCTTTCTCGGGGGCTGCGCCGGACGCAACGACCTGCCATCCCTGATCAAGAAGATGTTGTGCCTCCGCAGCGAGATCATCAACCCACACACCGATATGGCGTGCATCAGGCAATCGGCCGGGATCGTAGAAGGGGCCAGTACCCTGCACCAACTCGAGATGGTTTGGTCCCCCCAGCGAGTACGTCGCCTTCACATGCACCTCATGCGTTCCTTGCTCTGGTGTCCAGAAAGGAAGCGGATCAAAGCGCCGTACTGGTGCCCATTTTAGGCCGAGCGCCTTGCCGAAATGAATCTGAGCCTGTTCGATGTCGGCCACAGCCACGCCTGTGTGATGGATGCGTTGAAGGTCTATCATGAGTATCGGCCTCTCGGATTCGGCAAGGTAGTGGACCGATCATGGCCATTGCCACATTGCGCCGCAACTATCCAAAATTCCGGGATGTTCGACCTTGGCTATTATAAATGTGCGGAGTTTTCACGTCGATTGTTTTGAAAGCTCCACAAGGGCGCCTGTCAGAGCATCCAGTTCGGCAAGGGACGTATAAACTTGCGGCGTTACTCGGATGCCTTTCACCGCGCCGCGGTCGATAGCCACGGTGTAGATATTGTATTTCTCCATCAATTGCGCGGCAAGATCCGCCGGAGCGACCCCCCTCACTCCGACATTGGCGATAGCGCAGGATCGTGACGGGTCGCCCGGCGTATTGATCTGGATGTTGGGCAAAGACCGGACCTTGCTGGTCCAATAATTCTGAAGGTAGCGCAAGCGCGCCATCTTGCGCTGCCCGCCGATCGCCTGATGAAAGGCTACGGCTTGCGCCAGCGTCAGATCGGTATGCACGGGATGAGTTCCGCGATGATTAAGCTTGCGAATGTCGTCGTCGGGCATGCTGCCATCACCGAACATCGGCCAGATGCCTGCGATCCGATCGCGCCGGACGTAGAGCATGCCCACTCCTAATGGCGCAGACAGCCATTTGTGCAGTGACGCGCCATAGTAGTCGCATCGAAGGTCCGGCACATGAAAGTCGAGGTGTGCGAAGCTGTGCGCCCCATCGACCATAACCTGCACGCCTAAGCCATGCGCCATATCGCATATGGCGGCGACGGGGAGGATCTGCCCCGTGCCGCCGACTATGTGCGACACCATAAGCAAACGCGTCCTGTCGGTGATCGCGCTGCGATAGACCTCGACAATTTCCTCGTCGCTGGTGGGATGCAGCGGCACCTCTACGATCCGATTGACCATGCCATGCCGTCGCGCCTGCAACGCAAACATGTCGATCATGGAGCCATAGTCCTGCGTCGCCATGACGGCTTCGTCGCCCGGCTTCCAGTCGATACCGTTGATGATTGTGTCGAGCGATTCCGTCGTGTTGCGAGTGACGATCAACTCCTCGACCGCGCAACCTGCCAGACGGGCGATTGCTTTTCGGGCCTCAGTCATGTCGCGGTCCATCCGTGTGCGCATGTAATGCGATGCTTCGCCATTCACCGCCCGTATATTGCCGACGAAAGCTTCCAGCGTGGTGTCCGGCTGAAAGCAATAGAAGCCATTTTCCAAATTGATGAAGCGGTTGCCGGTTGGATAATGAAGCCGCAACGCTGCCCAGAACGGCTCATCCTGCGCCAACATTGTCGGAGATTTGGATGCTTGCGAGAAGAGGCGGCTTTCCATCAATATGCCCATGGACGCTGCTGCGCCCGTTTTCAGAAACTCTCGCTTGTCCATGCCCGATGTCCTCGACCTGTTGCCGATTAATAACGAACTGGGGCTTCCGATCCGCGCCCTTTGCAGCGAACTGGTCAGCAGCGGCAGGTAATTGAGACGTGCGAGGCCCGAGCCACGCTAAACCAGCAACTCCAAAAACAATCTCCTTCCACCTTGTAATAGCGCCGTGCCATAATATTTGCCTATGCAGATACTGCCTGGTGAGACGAATGACTATTTTGAATCCGGAAGCTCGCATTCTGGGTTTTCAGCCTGCAGACGATGCTCGACCTCGGCAAGGATCGTGACTGGTTTCAGAATCCGCTCATCGTCGTACTCACTATCTTCGCGGCAGTGGGCTTTGTTGCGTGGGTAATTTGGGAGATGACGGACGGTAGCCCGGCGGTGGACCTTGGGCTATTCATGCGCCGGAACTTTGCATTCGGTACGCTCGCCCTTTGTCTCGGATATGCGCTGTTCTTCGCTAACAATCTGCTACTGCCTTTGTGGCTGCAGGAGCATCTTGGCTATACGGCCACCTGGGCTGGCTTCGTTGCGGCACCGAGCGGCATAGTGGCGGTGTTGGCGACGCCGATCGTTGCCCGGCTGAAAATCGACACGCGCTGGCTGGCAACAGCGGCATTCCTGATGTTCGCTTTGTCCTATTTCATGCGGTCGCAATACACGCCCGATGCGAGCTTCTGGACGCTTGTTTCTCCGTTATTGCTGCAAGGACTGGCCATGAGCATGTTCTTCGTGCCGTTAGTGACGATTTCGTTCGACGGCCTGCCGCCGGATCGCGTTCCATCAGCAAGCGGCATTTCTAACTTCGCACGCATTACCGCAGGTAGTTTCGCCGCTTCGCTCACTACAACTTATTGGGACCGGCGCGAAGCGCTGCACCAGACGCGGTTGACTGAAGTGGCCAGGGACTATTCTCCGATTTACCGTCAGACCATCGAACAACTTCAGGCAGCAGGACTTACGCCCTTGCAGGCTACAGCATCGGTGATGCGGCAGATCGTGAACCAGTCCTACCTGCTGTCCTCGTTGGAATTGTTCTGGATCTGTGGCTGGCTCGCGCTGGCATTGATTGCCGTCATATGGATCACTCGCAAACCTGCGCCAAGCGAGCATCTGCCTGCGGCGGATTAAGTCGCTGATGAATGCACGCCTGATTCAGTTATCCGGCAATTCCACATAAACCTGATCGTCGGCTACCTGCGCGGCATAGACAGTGATTGGCTTCTTGGTGAGATTGCCGCTGGGGCTTCCGTCGCGCAGGTCGAAACGCACGCCATGCAGAGGGCAGAAGATGTATGGGCCTTTCACCTTGCCGCCTTCCAGCAAAGCGTAGGCGTGGCTGCACATATTCTCAATGGCGAACAGCCCCGTGCTGGAGCGGCATAGCAGCACCGAACGGCCTGCCACGTCAAATGCCTTGTTTCCGGTCTCAGGTAGATCGGACAGCGCGGCAACCTGGTGCAGGGTCATCTTGCGCCATTCCTTCTTGTCCTGCTGATCTGCAAGCATCTTCTCCTAATTTGTATCGAGCCAAACCTTTTAAACCACATCTGATTAAAAACAATCGTACATGTTTTATTTTGACTATGGTGGTCCTTTGGATAGCCTGATCGCAGACGGGCGATACGGCCGTGTAGAGAGAGTCGACGCCAACGCGATCGGATGCAACAGGAGAGCGAAATGGGACGAGTAGCAGGCAAAGTGGCTTTGGTGACCGGTGGCGGTTCCGGACTAGGCGCTGCGGACTGTGCGGTGCTGGCGCGCGAAGGGGCGTGCGTTGTCGTCACCGATGTGAAGCTCGATACGGCGCAAAAGGTCGCAGACCAGATCGGCAATGGCGCGGTGGCCATGGCGCTTGACGTCGCATCGGAGGAAGCGTGGATCGACACCATGAAGGCGATCGACGAGACATTCGGCAGGCTGGACATTCTGGTCAACAATGCAGGGGTCGTTCTGAGCGCTGACGTCGAGGAAACGACGCTGGAGCAATATCGCTGGGTGAACTCCATCATGAGCGATGGTGTGTTCCTGGGGTGCAAGCATGCGATCCCGCTGATGAACAAGAATGATGGCGGGTCGATCATCAACATGTCGTCAACCGGCGCTCTGCTCGGCTATCCGATCTTCTTTGCCTATTCAGCAGCCAAGGGTGCGGTACGGTCCATGACCAAGTCCGTCGCCGTGATGTGCCAGGAAAAGGGCTATAAAATCCGCTGCAACTCGGTGCATCCCGGATCAATCGAAACGCCCATGGTGCAGCAGGCGGAAGGACGTGCGGGCAAACCGAATGTCATTCCCAGTGGCGTGCTGAAGCCCGGCATGGCTGGTGCGCCGGAGGATGTCGCGGCGATGGTGTTGTTCCTTGCCTCCGATGAATCGCGCTTCATCACGGGCGCGGAAATGAACGTCGACAATGGCGTGACGATCCGGCCGTTCTAAATACAGAGGGAGAGGTGGCTCGTGTCGCCGCCTCTCCTCTCCCAATTATTTCGTGCCAGCCATCCATTTGTCGAGATGGACATGGAAGTGGCGCAGCCTTGCTTCCTGTTCGCCCCAGAGCGGACCACGGAAGCCGCGCGAGCGGGCACCTGCCTGAACGATCGGCAGCAAGTCGCTGTCCTGGTCCAGCACTTCACCCATGCCCGGCGGTTCGCCGAGGCCGGTATGCACGACATCGGGCCGCGTTTCTCCCGTCAGGTCGATCTCGTCGCCAAGACCCATCCATAGCGGTGCGCCGTAACCCGGCACATCGATATGGCGGTACAAGATCGTCGTCTCATAGGTGAACTGGTTGGGATCGTCCGCATGCGGCTTGAAGCGGTGCAGGAAGACCGCTTCGGGGTGGCATCCGATCTGCGCATTGGGAAAGACGCCGAAGATCGTCGCGTCGGTCAATTGAGCGTCGCTGAACCTGTCATAGTCCAGCCCCAGCTTCGCGGCCCTGTCGCGCTTTGCCATCGCAATGGCGGAGCGGCTTTCATAGGCCGTGCCTGGGAAAGCAGCGGCATCCAGCCCCGCATCATCGAGCATCACCGCAATGCCGGGATTGATCCCCTGCTGATCGGGGAAATGCGAATTGGGCTGCCCGAACGGCACAAACTGGCGGCTCATGCCGTTTTCATACAGGTCGATATGCGTGCGGTCGTCCAGCATCCCCATCGTCTGCGGGTGGATGGCGTGGAGGTGATAGCTTTCGTAAAAGGCGTCGATCCCGCCCTTCCAGTTCGCCGCCCAGTCGGACCGGCGATGCTGCACCACATGCATCTTCTCGATCTCATAGGTTTCCAGCATCGGCAGGATCGTGCCAAGATATTCCTCCAGCGGCGGCACGTCGTCCGCCATCGAAATGAAGACGAGGCCCGCTTCCTCCTCGACCCGGACCGACGACAGGTTGATGTCGTGGCACAGCACTTCGGGCCGGAAGGTTTCCGGATCGGTGACGGCCAGATTGCTGCCGTCCAGCGCGAATTTCCAGCTATGGAACGGGCAGGAGAAGCTGCCTTGCGATCCTACATCGTCCAGCACCAGGCGGCTCCCGCGATGCGGACAGACGTTATAATGCGCGGCGAGTTCGCCATCATCCTTCCGCACGATGATGAAGGATTCGACGCCTATGTCGAAGCGCATCCAGTCGCCGGACTCGCGCACGTCGCTCGACGGCCCGGCGAGGAGCCAGGTCTTGGTGAACACTGTTTCCCATTCCGCATCGGCAAATGCGGGTTCCGTGTAGCGGGCAGGGTCCGGGCGGGCCGATCCATTATCGACATAAGGCGCGGCTTCGTCGAACGGATGCGTGCTGTCCTTGTGAACCGCCCACCCGCGAGGATCATAGTTCATGCTTCGGCTCCCTGTGCCATGCGTTTGTCGAGTTCGACGTGGAAGTGGCGAAGCCGTGCTTCCTGCTCGCTCCAGAGGGGCCCGCGAAAACCGCGCGAACGAGCGCCGGCCTGCACGATTGGAAGCAGGTCGCTGTCCTGATCCAGCACCTCGCCAAGGCCCGGCGGTTCGCCAAGCCCGGTGTGGACGATTTCAGGACGCGTATCGCCGGACAGATCGACTTCCTCGCCAAGCCCCATCCATGCCGGGGCGCAATAACCGGGGGCGTCGATGTGCCGATAGAGGATGCAGGTATCGTAGGTGAACTGGTTGGGATCGGTCGCGTGCGGCAGGAAGCGGTGCAGGAAGATAGCCTCCGGGTGACAGCCGATCTGCGCGTTGGGAAAGAGGCCATAGACCGTGGAGTCGCTCAATTGCGTGTCGCTGAACTTCTCGTAGCCGAGGCCATATCTCTCTGACCGCTCGCGCTTGGCCCGTTGGACTGCGGCGCGCGTTTCATGCGCTGTGCCTTCGTAGCTGGCAGGATCGATGCCCGCATCCTGCAACATCATGGCGATGCCCGGATTGACGCTCTCCTGATCCTCAAAGCGACGGCTTGGCTGTGCGAAGGGGACGAATTGACGGCTGATCCCACCGGGATACAGATCGATCTGGGTGCGGTCGTCCATCAGGCACTGGGTCTGCGGATGCACCGCATGAAGGTGGTAGATTTCGGCAAAGGCATCGACCCCGCCTTTCCAGTTCGCGCCCCAATCGGACTGGCGATGCTGGACGACATACATCTTGTCGATCTGATACAGTTCCAGTTGATCGAGGACCGGCGCCAGCCATTGCTTGAGCGGCTCAATGTTCGGGTCCATCGAGATGAACACCAGGCCGGCAGCGACTTCGCAGCGGACGGACGTCATGTTGCGGTCGTGACACAGTACTTCCGGGCGGAAGGTTTCCGGGTCGGTGACGGCCAGGTTCTCGCCCTCAAGGCTGAATTTCCAGCTATGGAAGGGACAGGTGAATTGGCCGATGCTGCCGGCGTCGGAGGTGATGAGTCGGCTGCCGCGATGTGGGCAGACATTGTAATGCGCATGGATTTTCCCATCATCCCCATGGACGATGATGAAGCTTTCCGGGCCGATGTCGAATTTCGCGAAGTCTCCGGGTTCACGCACATCGGAAATAGAGCAGGCGAGTAGCCAGCTTCGGGCGAAAACATTCTCCCACTCTGCGGCGGCAAAGGCTCTATCGTGGTAGCGCGCGCCGGTTGGGCGCTCCGTGCCATTGTCGATGACAGGCGCGCGTTCATTGAACGGATGCGGCGTGCCGATGTGAATATCCCACAGGTTGAAGTCGAACTTCATCTCCGCTCTCCTAAGCGCCAATTCCAAATCGGATGATTCCGTCTTACGCGGATCGACACCAATAAAAAAACATGCATGATTGTTTTGCAAGCAGATTCGCACGATCCGCTGTGGACGATGCGAAAAACAGGTCTGCGCGAGAGGATCAGGCAATGAGTCAGCTATTTGGACCGGTTTTTCAGATCGCCTATGTTGTGGAGGATGTAGAGCCTGCGGTAGAGCATATGGTGAAGACCATGGGTATTGGACCCTTCTTCATGTTTCCGGTGCCGTTGCAGGCGGAGTGGATCGAAGTACGTGGGGAACGAGTGGCGCCGGACTATGATTTCATCGGCGCCGCGGCGATCAGCTATAGCGGCGATACGATGATCGAAATCATCCAGCCCGGCAAAGACCCGTCCACCTACCGCGAATTTCTGGATGCAGGACGCAGAGGTGTGCATCATCTGGGTACCATCGCCACAGATTACGATGCGCAGATGGCTGCGGCGCGCGCTGCGGGGATTGGCGTGGCGGCCGAAGGCGTGCTGCCGATCTCCCGGTTCTCCTATCTCGATACGGACTTGCTGTTTCCCGGAACGATGATCGAACTGATCGAGATGACGCAGGCGATGCGGGATCTGTTCGGCGGCATCAAGGAAGCGGCCCGGTCGTGGGACGGCACGGACCCCGTTCGCAAAATATGATGCCGGCGGAGGGGCGGCTCAGGGCCGCCCATTTCGCAAATCGTCCGCGCGGGTGCGCAGATATTGGCGGATGTTCTCCCGGTCCTGCGTGCTTAGCTCCTCGAAACGGGGCATACCGTTGGGCACGAGCAAACCGTCATGGACGATCGAGGTGATGACATCCGCGGACAGGATTGCGCCCGACGTGCGCAAGTCGGGCGCGGTGCCGCCTGCTATCGCGCCGCCGCCATGGCACACTGCGCAACGGACGTTGAAGATGTCTTCGCCTGCCTTCGCGGCCTTGGCATTTGGCTTGAAGTCCGGATCTTCTACGGCCACCGGCTTGTAAGGAACCTTGGCAGGCAGAGTCGCCTTGCCGTCCAGCACGAAGGTCAGCACGCGGCGGGACTGCGTGCGATAATCGATGCCGAATGGCTTAAGCAGCGGGCCGAACATACCGGCGCTGGTTCCGATGCCCGACAGGACAGTGACATATTGCTTGCCGTCGACGGAATAGGTGATCGGCGGAGCGATGACCGGCGCCTTCGCATCGTAATTCCACAGGACGCTGCCGGTTTTCGCATCATAGGCCGTGAAGGTGGAATCCGGATGCCCCTGAAACACCAGCCCGCCGCCCGTCGCCATGAGGCCGCCATTATAGTGGCCGGGCGTCGGCAAGCGCCAGACTTCCTTCTGCGTTACCGGATTCCACGCCACGAGGTAGCTTAGCACCTTCGCGCCCTTTGCGGGCTGTACGGTGATGTTAACACCATAATCGAGCGCCATGCCCGGCTTGCGCTTCCAGTCCTTCCGCGCGATGCCCTTGTCGTCATAGGTGACTTCCAGATCGATGGCGGGGATATAAACAAGCCCAGCCTTCGGGCTGAATGCCATCGGTATCCAGCTATGCGCGCCGACCGGACTTGGCTGGAACGTGACTGGGCCGTTTTCGTAGCGAACATTCGCTTCCTCGACGGGGCGACCGCTCTTGAGGTCTATGCTCTTGGCCCATGTCGTCGTGACGAAGGGCTTGGCGGAAATCAGCTTTCCGTTGGTCCGGTCTATGACGTAAAAGAAGCCGTTCTTCGGCGCGGTCATCAGCACCTTGCGCGGCTTCCCGTTGATGGGCAGGTCAGCCAGTTGCATGTCCATCGCAGCATTATAGTCCCAGCTTTCGCCGGGATTGATCTGGTAATGCCATTTGTACGCGCCCGTCTTGGCGTCGACAGCGACGATCGAGCAGAGGAACAGGTTGTCGCCTTTGCCCTCGCTGCGAATCTTGTGGTTCCAGGGCGAGCCGTTGCCGGTGCCCAAATAGATCGTGTCGCTTTCCTTGTCATAGGTGATGGCGTTCCACACCGTGCCGCCGCCGCCATATTTCCACCACTCGCCGGACCAGGTCTTCGCAGCCATCTCCATGGCCTTGTTCTCGAACCCATCGGCGGGATTGCCGGGGACCGTGTAGAAGCGCCATTTCTGCTTTCCGGTTTCCGCGTCATACGCAGTCGCGTAACCACGAATGGCGGCTTCGTCCGCACCGCCATTGCCGACGATGACCATTCCATCGAAGGCGCGGGGCGGACCGCTGATGAAGCGAAGCTCGTCTTTGCCCATCGTCATCGTCGACCAGACCGGCTTGCCGGTCTTCGTGTTGATCGCGATCAGTCGTCCGTCCTGCGTGGCGATGTAGACCTTGCCATTCCAATAGGCGATGCCGCGACTCCCCCAGCCCTGGCGCAGCTTGTGTCCGGCGGCTTCGGGCGCCTTGGGGTCGAAGGTCCAGAGCAGCTTGCCGGTACGCACGTCGAGTGCATGGGCAACGCTGTAGCCCGAGGCGAAGTAGATGACGCCATCGACTTCAATGGGGCCGGTCGCAGGATTGCCCGCGGGTAGATCATAGGACCAGGCGAGGCCAAGCCGCTTGACGGTGCTGGCGTTCACCTGATCCAATGGGCTGTAGTGCTGCTCGCCATAAGTGCGACCGAACGCCGGCCAGTCCCGCCCGTCGCTGCCGTCCGCTAACTGCGCTTCCCATTGAGCGGGTCCGGCGTCGGCTGCCGCCGTTCCGTTCTCGGGCGTGCTGGACGCGCAGCCAGCCAGCGACAAGGCAAGGATCGAAACGGCCGCAAGGTTGGCGCGGCGGAACAGGGATAGCATCAGGCAAAGATCCAGTAACTAGAGCGATTTAGCGAGTGGCGTTGATGTAGCGGTCCAGTTCGGCATGGAAGTGACCGATGCGCTGCTCCTGTTCCGACAGGATCGACCCCCGGAAGCCAACGCTTTCGATGCCTCGCTGGACTTCGGCAAACAGGCTGCTGTCCTGATCGAACACTTCGCCCAACCCGCCTTCGCGCCAATCAATATGCTGCACTTCGACCGGTTCTCTGCCGCTGATGTCCCAGCCTTCGGGCAGGCCCATATAGGCGGGAGGCAGTATCTGCGGGTCTTCCTGCGGGTGCATCATCACGATGACATCGAACACGAATTTGCGCGGATCAGTGGCGTGCGGGCGGAAATAGAGCATGCTCACGCCTTCCGGATGGATGCCCATCTGGATGTTCGGGAAAATGTCATAGTTCCAGTCGTCGGTTAGCTGGTTGTCCAGAAATCCCGAGTAGTCGATGCCGAGCCGTTCAGCGCGGGCGCGCTTGGCGGCCTGAACGGCGGGACGCACGGCGTCTTTCGGACCGGCGAAGCTATCGGGATCGATGCCCACTTCCTGCATCGTGGCGCGTAGACCGGGGTTGAGGCCGTCGACGCCCATGCGCGGACTTTCATAGGCGAATTTCGTCACCATGCGACTCATGCCGTTGGGATAGAGATCGATCTGCGCGTGATAGTCGTTGAACACCGGCAGGATTTGCGGGTGGATGGCGTGGACGTGATAGGCTTCGTTGAAGCCGTCTACGGCTACCTTCCAATTGGATTCCCACACCGCCCGCACGCGGCGCATGATCCGCATTTCCTGAAGCCGGTAGGGCTTTGCATGGGCAGGCAGCGGGCCGAGATGGTCGAGAAGCGGCTTGGCGTCCTGGTCCATGTTGATGAAGATGAAGCCTTCCCAGCTTTCGCAGCGTACTTCGGTCAGGTCCATATTGCGGCACAGGGCTTCGGGCCGAAAGGTCTCCTTGTCCGTCACATGGTCGATCTTGCCGTCGAGGTCGAAACGCCAGTTGTGGAAGGGACAAGTGAAACCGCCGGGGCGCGATCCGCTATCATCGGAGACCAGCCGATTTCCGCGGTGCGGGCAGACATTGAAATAGGCGCGGACGCGATCTTCATCGTCACGCGTTATGATGAAGCTCTCGCGGCCCAGTTCGAACATGACGTAATCGCCGGCGTCAGGGATATCCTCTTCGCGCGCGGCCCAATTCCAGACTTTGGCCCATAAATGGGTCCGCTCCTTCTCCATATAGTCGAGGCTGTAGTAACGCTCCGGAGAAATGGGGTCCGCGCCATTATTTACATAGGGCGCTTTCGCTTCATAGCTATCATCAGGTGCTTGCGGATTGACTATCCACGTCTGGCGACAGTCACGATCAAGTATATCGGACATTAAAACTCTCCAAATCTACAATATATCGTAAGAAAACGTATGTTTTATTATAGGAATCCTATGTTAGCATGAGATCTGGACTCGGCATCGAGTCCGCAACTGATAATAGGAGGATGGAATGCCTAATGTAGACGTGCCGCCCCAGAACGCGGGTGACCCGCTGGGCTATGTGCTGGGGCATCATGCGCCGGAAATCGGAACGGCGGCGGGCGGCTTCGTCCGTTCGGTCTATCAATCGCTGCGGCTTCCGCTGCGCGTGGCGGAGGCGGCTCGCTATCGCACGGCGCAGATCAACGGATGCCTCGTCTGCCAGGATTTCCGTGCGGGCGACCATCTCGACGGCTATCTTGCGTCCGTGGGCGGCGACCCGTCGCAATCGCTGGTCGCTCGTGGCGGAGCGCGACCCGATGAAGCTTTTTATCAGGCCGTCGATGACTGGCGGAATTCCGACGCGTTCAGCATGCAGGAGAGGCTGGCGATGGATTATTCCGAACGCCTCGCAGAAAACCCGCGCGACCTGTCCTACGACGCGGACTTCTGGAAAGAAATGCGCGCGGCGTTCACCGATGCGGAGATCACCGAACTGACGCTGGCGATCGGTTGCTGGATGGCGATGGGTCGCTTCACCCACGCGCTTGGTCTGGATTCGGTCTGCATGACCGACATGCTGCAACCCGCAGCGTAAAGTCGCGGCGGCGGGGAAGGGGGTCCCCGCCGCCGTAACTGCCTGCCCATGGGCAGGCGGCGTCACCGCTTGCTGCCGAACTTTGCCCCGATTTCCAAACCATAGAAGCGGGGTGGGCCAAACTGGGTGTTAAGCCACAGGCCAGCCACATTCTGTGAAGCAATGCGGTAGCGTTTGTCGCTCAGGTTGCGCCCGATCAGGCGGATGAAATATTTGTCCTCCGCTTCGGACAAGGTGATCGAGGCATTCAGCAACGTGCGTGCGTTCAGATAGGTATTGCCGAACGGTGTATCGATGGCCTGCGTGGACAGGTTGCGGCCGGTATAGGCGGCATTGGCATTCGCTACGATCTTCCAGTCGGAACTGACCGGAATTTCGTAGGTCGCATCTGTGGTCCACTGCCATTTTGGCGCGCGGTCCAGCGGTGCGGTGGACAGGTCGTAACCTGCTCCTGGCGCATCATAGTCGCCATATTTGGCATCCTGATACCCCAGCACGCCGCGCAGTGTGAAGCCCCGGAAGAGAATGGCCGACGCTTCGGCCTCCACGCCCTTAACCGTCGCGCTCGCCGCGTTTTGGAACTGCGTGAACTGGTTCGGCTGGCCGTTCACGACGATCGGTACGTTGATGTTCTTCTGAAGGTTCTTGTACTTAACATGGAAGCCAGTGACGTTCAGGCGTACCCGGCGATCGAGGAATTCGCTCTTGAAGCCGATTTCGTAGCTGTCAGCCGTTTCCGGCTTGGTAGCCGCGGCACCACGGCGGAACGCCTCAAGGTCGGTGCCGAACAAGGCGAAGCTGCCGGTTTGGTCATTGAAGCCGCCGCCCTTGTAACCGCGCGATGCCGTGCCGTAGACAAACAAAGTGGGCGCCGCCTGCCAGCCGAGGCTGCCGCGGTAAGTGAGCTTGCGGTCATGCGCTTCGACGCGGACGACATTGTCGGGGAAGTTGAACACGCTCATGTCCAGCGGTTCTTCGATCGTGATCGGGCGAACCGGCGTGCCAAGATCGGGGATGAAGGTCTGCTGGCGTCCCCACCAAGTCTTGTCATCCCAGCTATAACGCGCGCCCGCAGTCAGCTTGAGTTGGTCGGTGAACTTGAACGTGCCTTCCGCGAACAACGCCTTGGACGTTGCCTTCTGTGCGTTGCACAGCGTGTAAGGCGTCGAGTTCCAGGGGCCGTATGGCGTTGGCGGCCCGAGCAAATCCTGGAAGCCCAGCAACTGCGCCACGCAGAACTGCGTCTTGTCTCGCTGATAGAAACCACCCGCGACCACATCGAACGCGCCGCCGAAGTCCGATGCGAAACGCAATTCCTGTTGGTAGGTCTTGCGGTCGTCGTCTCGATTGGCGTCGAAGAACGACAGCGGTTCGCCGTCCGGCGCGATCGCGACAGCACCGGCATAACTGTTGGGCAGGCGCGAGCGCTGGAAACGGTAACCCGAAACAGAGGTGAGGGTGCCGAAGCCGAGGTCGAAATCGACGTTCAGAAAGACGCCATCTACATTGATCCGCTGGCCCAGCGGCATGCTGATGAGGCCCGCGAAACGATTGGTCGTTGCCGCGTTCTTCAAAGGATCATCGCTATTGGGGTTCGGCCGGATCGTGCCGAGGATCGATGTCAGGAACGATCCCGCGCCGCCCGGCCCTTCAAACAGGCCGTTCTCGTTGACGGAGGGAACCGCATCGGACTTGTCGCGAATCCATTCATATTGCAGCAGTGCGCTGATCGTGTCGGTCGGCTGGAACAGCAGCTTGGCACGTGCCTGCCAAACGTCCTTGCCACCCAGGCGGCTGTTGTCGAGACAGCCTGAGGCGCCGTTGAACTTGTTGGGCACGAAGCCGGTGACAGGACCGTAGCAGGCGCCGTTGCGATAATAGCCGTCGCTCTTTTCATAACCGCCCACCAGACGCAGAGAAAGGATGTCTTTGATTAGGGGTACGTTGAAGGCAGCCTGCACCTTCTTTGTGCCATAGCTGCCATATTGCGCGCGGGCCTCGATGCCGACCATGTTCATTTCCGGGCGCTTCGTGCGGACGGTAACGGCGCCGCCCGTCGTGTTCTTGCCGAACAACGTACCCTGCGGTCCGCGCAGCACTTCGACTTGCGAGATGTCGAAGGTGTCGAGCAATTGCGTCTGCACCGACGGCACCACGAAATCGTCGACCAGCACGGCGACTGGTGGCTCGAAGTAGACGATGATGGTGTTCTGCCCCACGCCGCGCATGGCGAAGGACGCCGCGTTGAAGTTAGCGATCGTCGCGGCGGAGAAGTTGGGGACGAAGGCGGCAAGCTCTCCAATATCGCGGGGGCTGGCCTGCTGGATAAGATTGGCGTCGATCGCGCTGACCGCGATCGGCGTATCCTGAAGATTGCTGGCGCGGCGCGTGGCGGTGACGACGATGTCCTGTAGGCCGATCCCATCCTGGGATGTGGCTTGCGGAGCCTGATCCGCACCCGATGGTGTGGAGGCGGTCTGCGCCAACGAGGGGGTGGCGATCACGCCGGCGGCGAGCGCGCCGATAGCTGCACCCATCAGACGATTTCTTTTGATCATTCGCTGTCTCCTCTCCTTCGTCGAAGCTTCAATGGCTTCGTTCCTCGGATGCCTGATCCTACTTCGCGAAATGCAAATTGCAATCATGCATGAATGTTTTTTTTAAGATGCTGATGCAAAAGCCACAGCGTATAATTTTGCAGTGCAACAAAAGCGACCAGCTTAATTTATTAAGTTGAAAAAGCAGTCATGATTGTTTTTAATACAGTGGAGGGAAAAATCCCGCGCCCAAGGATGAGGAGAGTCTGTGGCTTACAGTTTTCTTTCGCGTTTCCGCGTCAAGCCGGAAACAGAGGACGAGTTCGTCCAATTGGCGCAGCAGATGGAATCCCTTGTGGAGCGGGAACCTGGTACTCTGCACTTCCAATTCTTTCGATTGGGCGAGCCGGGCATGTTCGCGGTCTTCGAATCCTTCGTCGACGAGGCAGCGGACAAGGCGCATATGGAAACCGATCATGGCAAGCCGCTGATCGAGAAGATGATCGGCTGCATGGCCGGCGGTTACGAGCGAGAACTGCTCTACGATCTGGTGTCCGAGCAATGAGCGGCAAGAGCTTTATCGCGCAGCTCCGAACCAAGCCGGAAAAGCGGCAGGATCTGATCGACCTGCAGAAGGAACTGCGCGAACTGGTGCATGCGCAGGAACCCGACGCGCTGGTGTACGAGCTTTTCCAGTCGGACGAAGACCCCGACCTCTTCCAAGTCGTCGCCACGTTTCGCGACGATGCGGCGTTCGAGCATCACATGCACATCGATTTTCACGACCGCCTGGTGCCGCCGATCGTCGAATGCCTGGCAGAGGATATGACGATCGCCTTCTATCGCTCGCTGACATAAAACAGGAGAGGCAAAATGGCCGTGACGGACGAGGACATCGAAGACCTGATTGCGCGGCGGGACATCTATGACGTGCTCACGCGATATTCGCGCGCGCTGGATCGGGCTGATGTCGAGTTGATGAAGACGGTATATTGGCCGGACGGCGTCGACAATCACGGCGTCTTCAACGGCAATGCCGCCGAATTTGCCGAGTTCATCGTGCGGGAGATTCAGAACTGGTTTGAAGTTACGATGCACGGATTGATGAACGTGCATATGGAAATCGACGGGGACTTCGCCTCCACCGAAACCTACCTGTTCGCCTATCACAAAGTGCGGCAGGACAAGGCGGACGAGATTTTCGGGTCGCGCTATATGGCGATGTTCGACGGCAAGGGCCTCGATCCTAATCATCACCATTTCTACTTCGGCGGCCGCTATCTCGACAGGTTCGAAAGGCGGAACGGCGAATGGCGCATCCTGAAGCGTCAGGTGGTGATGGACTGGAACGATAATCGCCCGTCCGGCGAGATACTGGATCAGGGCATGTTCGCGACCCTGGAACCACGCGGACAGAGAGGGCAGGGCGATCTCGTCTTTGCCAATGTCCCATGAGCCGCCTTGTGGAGTTGGAGGATCTGGTCGCCCGGCGCGATGTATACGAAGTGTTGACGCGCTACTGCCGGGCGTTGGACCGGGCGGACCTCGAACTTATGCGGACGGTGTATTGGCCGGACGGCGTGGACATCCATGGCATCTACAGCGGCAACGCCGCAGAATTCGTCGAATTCATCATCGGCGAAATTACGCAGTATTTCGAGATGGGCACGCATTGCCTGCTCAACGTCCATATCGAAGTCGACGGTGATGTGGCTTGCTCCGAAAGCTATCTCTATTCGGCGTGCCGCGTGCGCGAAGATATGACCGACGCGATGTTCGGATCGCGTTATCTACAGATGTGCGGAGGCAAGGGCCTGGATGCCGGGAACGAGCAATTTATCATGGCAGGCCGCTATCTGGATCGTCTGGAGCGCCGTGATGGCGAGTGGCGGATCGCGCAGCGGCAGGTGGTGATGGACTGGAACGATAGCAATCCATCCAATCAGATATTGGACGAAGGTCTGTTCCGCACCATGCGACCGCGCGGCGAGTGGGGACGTAGCGATCCGGTGTATGCCAATATCCTGCCAGCGAAAGCTGCGATGTCTATCACCGAACGTGCAAACTAAATTCGGTCGGATCAGATACGATCGAAGTTAGCGTCGCGCCCTTCGCTAAAGGCCGCGATGCCTTCGCGACTGTCGGCCGATTGAAGGGTCGCGCGGCCGAACGCGGCGCCGTAGCGCAATCCTTGCTCGACAGGCATGTCGGCTGCCATCTCGTACAGCAACTTGCCGTTGCGGATCGCCTCCCAACTATTTTGCAGCATTGCTTGGGCCAGATCGAGTGCGCGCTGGCGCAGTTGGTCGGCAGGGACGACTTCGCTGACGACGCCCAACTCATACATCCGCGCGGCGGGCACAGGCTCCCCGGTCATGATGATGGACATCGCCGCAGAGCGTGGCACTTGTCGGGCGAGGCGCTGCACGCCTCCCGCGAAGGCAAAAAGGCCGCGTTTCACTTCGCTGAGGCCGAACATCGCATGATCGGCGGCTATAATGATGTCGCACGCCAACGCAATTTCGAACCCGCCCGCAACCGCGAACCCGTTGACCGCCGCAATCAGCGGCTTCGTTCGCCTGCGTTCGGTGATGCCTGCAAAGCCGTGACCGGGGATCAGCCCATGACCGACGCCGATCTCCGCCGCTTCCTTCATGTCCATGCCCGAACAAAAAGCGCGATCGCCGGAGCCGGTGATGATGATCGCCCCTATGCTCTCATCCGCCTCTGCGGCACCGATCTGCCGGTCGATGGCAGCCGAGGTCGCCGCGTCGAGCGCATTGCGCCGTGCCTCCCTGTCGATGACGAGCAGCAGGACCGGACCATGCCGCTCAACGATCAGGCCGCTCACGTCCGGCCTCGGGACTTTTCGTAGGCGATCCAGCTTGGCAGGCGTTCCGGGAAGTCTGCAGGCGCCGGTTCCGCATAGGCATGATTGCGGTTCGGGCCGCTCAATATGTCGGGATATTCGGACACGGGCACATAATAGAGGAAGTTGATCGTCCGGTCCGCAAAGCGCCACCCTTTGTCGGTGTTCCGGTACACATCGTCATAGCGGATCGCGGCCAACATCATCTTGCCGTTGCGCCATAGTTCGGCGTGGCCAGTGACGCGGCCCCTGGCTTCCTCGCTGCCGTCGCCGACGAAATCGATCTGGATGTCGTGCATGAAATGATGGCCGGGGCCGAGCACGTCGAAGCGGCCGTGAAATTGCTGGATGATCGCTTCTACGCCCGTCGCGTTCATCACGCCATCGGCCGATCGCAGAACCGCGTCGTCCGTGAAGAGCGTGTACGCCTCGTCGATCAGGCGATCATCGAGATAAAAGCAATAGCGCGCGACGAGTTGCCGTATCTGGGACTCTGCCTCCAGCCGGGTGATGCGGTCTTCCAATGTGGCCATGGTCCTGTCTCCTATGATGATGCCCAAGCTCTGCCGCATATGCGGGCGGCCGGATTTTCCTCATGAGAGAAGCATTGAAAAAAACAGTCAAGTCTGGTTTATTTCAATGCTGAAAAATAGAGCGAGGATGCGCTCAATGTCGCCCGCTCAAAGGAGAAACCAATGATTTTGGGTATGCACCATGTGGCAATATCGACGCCCGACCTAGACAGGTTCGTCGATCATTATCAGCGCTGGTATGGCTTTGAGAAAGTTGCCGATGGCGGGTGGCAGAGCGATAACGAGCGCATAGGGAAGATGGTGCAGTTGCCCGGGTCTGCGGCGCGCTATGCCATGATCCGGCTGAACGGCCTTTATGTAGAGGTGTTCCAATATCTCGAACCCAGGGGCGAGCGTTTCGAACGCCGGATGTGCGATCCCGGCCTCATTCATATTTGCCTGTACGTCGATGATGTATGGGCGGAATATGAGCGATTGTCGGCACTCGGCATGGAGTTCCATTGTGAGCCGGGTGGCGGGGAGACGATGCTGGCAACCTATGGGCGCGACTGCGACGGTAATGTGGTCGAATTGCTGGAGGTGACCGCGCAGGATCACCCCTTCCCTTATTTGGGTGCGCGACAGCCTGCTTGAGGCGGGAGCGGCGCAGCCTTCACGCCGCGCCGCTCTCGTCGAAATAGTCCGGCATTCCGCCGGGCCAAACCACGCCCCACTGTGCCTGCCCGCCGTCCAGGATCATCAGGTCGCCATTGATGAAACGGGCTGCTGGAGACGCGAAATAGGCGATCGCTTCGGCAACGTCCCAGGCGTTGCCGCGCATCTTCATCGGGTTGGCTTGATGGAAGCGTTTGAGCGCCTCCTCCGGGTACATTGCAAAGCCTTCGGTTTCTATGACGCCTGGGCCTATGCAGTTTATGCGGATGTTGAACGGAGCCCATTCGGTCGCAAGCGTCTTCGACAGATAGATGACGCCCGCCCGCGCAGCGCAGGTGTGGGCAGCCTGCGGCATTCCACGTTCGACATTGGCGACGATATTGATGATGTTGCCTGGCTTGCCGTCGGCCCGCCAGCGCTTCGCGGCCTCCTGCATCATCCACCATGTGCCGTTGAGGTTGGTGTCGATGACTGCCAGCCAGCCCTTGCGCGTGAAATCAATAGCGTCCTGCGGAAACTGGCCGCCTGCATTGTTGACGATGGTGTCGATGCCGCCGAAACGGTCATGCACGGCGGCGATCAGCGCCTCGACCTCTTCCGGGTCGCGGATGGTCATGGACTGCGTGAATATCTCGACGCCTGTTTCCTTCGCGATGACATCGCGGGTACGCTCCAGCTTCTCGACATTGCGGCCGCAGATCGCGACATTTGCGCCCAAACGTACGGCAAGGAACGCTGCAGCCTTGCCCATGCCGCTGCCGCCGCCCGTGATGAGCAGCGTCTGCCCTGCAAGCAGGTCCGGACGGTACACCGTCTCTTTCGTGGCAAGATCTTCCTCCGTCAGGCCGCGTTTCGGCCGAGTCGGATCATTAAGGTCCGGCCGGAAGATCTTGGGTGTAGTCATAATGCTCGTCCTCTCCATGCGACACGTCGCAGTCACCCACGAGTCCGCCCCTTCTTCTATCTGGCCACCAGACTAGCAAGGCCAAATAAAAAAACAAACAAGAATGTCTTTATTTGGCGTTCTGCTGCGCATGGTTTGTATAAGGCAGATGACTGACGAACGGCTCAGGCTAGGTTTGCGTCAAAAAGATCGGAAGGAGAGGAAGTGATGGCGGAGCGGCGCAGGGTATTGGCCTTGATGTGGCAAAGCGGCTCGGCGAACTTGGCCATAAGGTCATGCTGTTCGATCGGGATGCTGCTTTGCTGGCGCAGGCCAAGCATGACTTAGACGTAATGGGTCTGGACGTATCTGCATTCGAGGGCGACGTCGCCTCTGACTCATCTGCTCAAGACGCTGTCGCCGGGATTGAGCGGGAACTCGGGCGCTTGGACATCCTCATCAACAATGCCGGGATCAGCCCCAGCCATGGCGGCTATTCGCAATTGGTCGAGGATGTGCCGCTGGAAGAGTGGGATCGAGTACTCGCAGTCAACCTCTCCGGCACCTTCTACATGTGCCGCCATGCTCTGCCTATGATGAAGGCGGGCAAATGGGGGCGGATCGTCAATTTTCGTCACAGGGTGGACGAATGCGCTCGCTGCTTTCCGGCGCGCATTATACCGCGACGAAGGCAGGCCTGATCGGCTTCACGCGTGTGCTCGCGGGGCAGGTGGGCGCATGGCATTACCGCCAACTGCATCGCGCCCGGTCGCATTGATACCGAACAAAGCCGTAGCTTCGGCGACACCGACACTTATCTGAAGCAATTGCCGGTCGGCCGTTTCGGCGAGGCCGCGGACATCGCTTCGGGCGTGGAGTACCTGGTGTCGAACGGCGCCGGGTTCGTGACCGGTACCGTTCTGGACATTAACGGTGGTTTCTATATGCCATAAAGATCATAGCGTAGCGGCGCTCCCCAGAATGACTGTCGCCT
Organism: Sphingobium sp. SCG-1; assembly: GCF_002953135.1. NCBI lineage: Bacteria > Pseudomonadati > Pseudomonadota > Alphaproteobacteria > Sphingomonadales > Sphingobiaceae > Sphingobium > Sphingobium sp. SCG-1. The sequence goes on along the minus strand of NZ_CP026372.1, from coordinate 3,724,284 downwards.
GGCTTGACAATGTACCGCCATTGCCGTGGGCGAGCGCGATATCGACCTGACCCTGCTGGTTCGCCGCGTCGCCCCTGATCTGACGCGCGGCCTCTATAATGGCGAACAGTCCATACATGCCGGGATGGCAGCAGGACAGGCCGCCGCCATTGGTGTTGACGGGGAGCGACCCGCCCGGCGCTATATTCCCGCCCGAGACGAAGCGCCCGCCTTCACCCTTCGGACAAAAGCCGAGATCTTCCAGGAACAGGATCGTGTTGATCGTGAAGGCGTCATAAAGCTGCACGACCTGCACCTCAGATGGCCCTATGCCAGCCGCATTATAGGCGCGTGGTCCCGATTCCGCTGCCGCCGTGGTCGTAATGTCCGGAGCCTGCGCGATCGAGTTCCACCATGTCGCAGCCGCAGCTCCCAGCACGGGGACCGGCGAATGCGGCAAATCGAACGCGTGATCCGTGCGCGTCAGCACGATCGCCGCTGCACCGTCGGTCACAAGGCAACAGTCCCGCACCGAAATCGGCGAACTGATGATCCGCGAAGCGAGGCAATCCTCTATACTTAGCGGCCCCTTTGCGAACGCTTCGGGATTCGTGTTCGCCCATTGGCGCGCGGCAACCGCGACCTCCGCCAGTTGCTCACGCGTCGTGCCATATTCATGCATGTGGCGGGCTGCGGCCAGAGCGTAGGACGATAGCGGAAACAGCGGGCGATAGGGTGCATCCCATGCATTGCTCTTGATTGATGTTGCCAGCTTCCCGCCATTGGTGCGCTGGTTTGACCCATAAGCGATTAGCGCCGTGTCGATATAGCCAGCCTCCAGCATCATCGTCGCGGTGATGATGTGGCTCATGAACGCCGATCCGCCGGTGCGGTTGTTGTCGGTGAAGCGGGGGCTGAGGCCGAGATATTCAGCAAAGCTGAGGCCAGCAAAGAAATCGTCGGGTTGGCAGATAAAAAGGGCATCAATCGCGCCGATGTGCAAGCCTGCGTCGGCGACCGCAAGCAATGCCGCGCGGACCGTCAATTCCATTGACGTGAGCCCCGGTGCTTCGCCGACACCGAAAGTAGCTAGGCCCGCGATCGCGGATTTACCGCGCGGGAAGGTTCCGCCCATTGCTAATGACCCACCAGTTCAAAGACGACCATCGGATCGCCATCATCCTGCCTCGCGATCCGCGCCCTTACGCGCTGGCCGATGTGCAGGGTTTCGGGGTCCGCGCCTTCGACCCGGCTCATCAACTGCGCACCTTCATCGAGGCGGACGATCACGACATTATAGGGCGGCGCAGGCGTCTTTTGCGACACCCACGTTAGCGAGTAGATGGTGCCAAGGCCCGATGCCTCGATCCATTCCAAATCGGTGTCACCGGTTCCCGGTTCCAGCACGCGTGGCGGGAAGAATACCGTGCCGGACGACACTGCACGTTGCAGCAGGAATTTACCTTCCTCCAAAGCCGCGCGCCAATGCGCTTCCGGTCCACCCGTGATCGCTTCCATCATGCTCTCCTTCAGGCGGGTTCCGCCAGACGTACCGCCCCGCTGCCAATCAGCGCATCGATCGCGCTGCTGTCGAACCCGGCCTCGTCCAGAATCTCGCGGCTGTTGGCGCCCAGCGCCGGACCTGGCCCGCCAATTGCGCCGGGCGTCGCCGAGAAGCTCGTCGGGATGCCGGGGAAGCGCAATCTGCCCTCGTCCGTGTCGCGCTCTTGCCAGAAACCCGTCTCGACCAGATGCGGATCGTGCAGCAAGTCCGTAAGGCTTGCGATGGCCATGGCGGGAATCTGCGCTTCCCGTAACAGTACCATCCACTCGTCGGTGGTGCGCTGCTCCATAACCTCTGCGACCTGGGCGAGAACCTTACCGATATTCTGCGTGCGCGTGCGCATGGAGGCGAACATCGGATCTTTCGACCATTCTGGATCGCCGATGGCGTGGAAGAAGGACCGCCAATGTTTGTCGTTATAGATCATGACGCCGATATAGCCGTCCGCCGTCTTGTAGGGGCGGCGCGCCTCCGACGTGGCGCGCGGATACTCTGGCGGCCCCAGCGGCGGCACGAATAGCGATCCGCATAGGTGCTCCACGGTTGCAAAGGACACCAGAGTCTCGAACATCGGCACCTCGATTTCCTGACCAAGGCCTGTGCGTTCGCGGGCGTAGAGTGCGGCCATTACCGCATAGGCACCGGTAAGCCCGGCGACCTTGTCGGCAACGACGGTGGCAAGATAAGTCGGCTCCCCTTTCGACAGGCGCGCCTGCAAATCGACGATGCCGGACGCCGCCTGCACGATGTCGTCATAAGCGGGATAGTCGCGATAGGGGCCTGACCGTGCAAAGCCGTAAAGATTGGCGTAAAGGATACGCGGATTGACGGCCTGTAGCGCGGCATAATCCAGCCCAAGCCGCCCGATCGCCTGCGCCCGCATGGAATGGATGAACACATCGGCAGTCTCGGCCAGCTTCAGCAGCGCGTCCCTCGCGGCGGGTTGCTTGAGGTCGAGGACGATGCTGCGCTTGCCCCGGTTCACGTTCATGAACATGCCACCCCGCGCCGGGTCGTTGCCGGGGGGCAGGTAGCGCGTGGTGTCGCCATCTGGGCTTTCCACCTTGATGACGTCCGCTCCCAGATCCGCAAAAATCTGCGTGGCATAAGGCCCCATCAGAACGCTTGTCAGGTCGAGCACGCGCACCCCTGAAAGCGGGCCTAGTCCTGCGCCGCTCATGCGTTTTTCTCCCCTCTTGCCAAGGGCAGGTCGCCGCCTATCCTCACGCGTACACACGTGAGAGAGGGATCATCATGAAGGCGCATCTGGTTGCGGCTGGCAAGTTCCACGACATTGATTTCGCGCGGCTGGAACTGCTGAAATTGCTGGCTGAACATCCCGAAATTCGAACCTCCGTCTCCTCGGACTATGCCGATACCGGCAGCATCATGGCCGCCGATTTATTGATTACCTACACCTGCGACCTCATCCCCACGCCGTCGCAGACCGACGTCCTAAAGAGCTGGCTGGAGCGTGGTGGACGCTGGCTTGCGCTCCACGGCACCAATGCGATCCTGCGCTTCGCCGATGATGGAATTGTGGATACGCCCGAAGACGCTCCGGAATTTACCGACCTGCTTGGAACGCGCTTTGCCGGTCATCCGCCGATCGCGCCGTACAAGGTGTTCGTGACGCGCAGCGACCATGAAATGACCATGGGTCTGCGCGATTTCCGCGTCGAGGATGAACTTTACCTGACGCATCGCACTGCCGATATCGACGTGCTCCTGCACACCAGCTTCACCGGACGCTGCGACGAATTTCGTGAATCGGAATGGGACGTTGCGGAAATGCCGGTGCTGTATGAGCGCAAGGTAGGGAAGGGCGGCATCCTCTACCTTACGCTCGGCCACTGCCGGGGCCATTATGATCTGCGTCCCGTTGCCGACTTCTGGCCGCATCCGCAGCGCTGCGCATGGAACTACCCTATATTCTACGAGCTGCTGCGCCGCGGCATTCGTTGGGGCGCTACTCACCGGGACTGACCCCGGCTTGCGGGCTTCATCAGCCTGATCTGCTGTTCCAGCAGCCGCAGCATCGGTTCAACCATGCTCTCATCGATCGCCTTGGTCAGCAGGTTGATCGCCATGCCTTCGATCATCGTCTGCGAGAGCGTCATGGCCAGTTCAAAGCTGACAGGGTCGTCCTGCCACTCGGGGAAAAGCAGCACAGCCTGCGAATTGAACTTCTGGCGAAATTCAAGTTGTAGCGGCTGCAATATCCGCGCGAGATCCGCATTGGTGCGCGCGGCTAGAGCCAGTTCATGAAAGGCGATAAACCCAGGCTTCTGCAATTGCCGCCAATAGGTGTTCACCATGGTCGCTGGTTCATGTTCAGTGATTTCCGCCGCGCGGCGGAAGGCGCGAAGACGCTTTTCATGCAATTCGACAATGGTCGCCTTGATAAGGGCGGAGCCATTTTCAAAATGATGAAGCATCGCGCCGCGCGAAAGCCCCGCTTCCGCCGCTACCTGAGGGGTGGTCGTATTGGCATAGCCGAATTTTACGATGCATCTGATCGTCGCATCGATTAGACGGGCTCTGGTCTGCGCGCTTTTTAGCGATTGCTGAGTCGGCCCATTGACCGAGGCGGCCTTTGTGCTGCGGGGGGCTGAGGCTGTACGCCCCGACGCAAGGGCCATAAAAATCTCCAGATAAAACTTGATAAAAAACAAGCATGACTGTTTTTCGTAGAAAAAGTCAAGCAGGCTGCGGCGTTTTTCCCCTTATAGCGCGACGGTCTGTAAATAGCATATCTACAAAAAAACATTCATGCTTGTTTCTTACTTGCGATCGGCGAAAAGCTCGTTCAAAGTATAGCGATGGTGCAAAGAACGGCCCTTATCATCGGCGCTTCCAGTGAAGGCGGCCTTGGCGAAGCGACGACGAGGCGCCTCGTTGCGGATGGCTACGCGGTTATTCTGGCCGGACGTAATCGGACGCGGCTTGATGCGCTCGCGGCTGATTTAGGCGCGCGCGCGTTCACCTGCGACTTACTCAATGAGCAGTCTATCTCCGATCTGGCGCGGGACGCGGGGCCTGTGGATGTGCTTGTGAATGCTGCGGGCACGACACAGGGCAGGCGCATCCTGAAGATCACTCGCCAGGAGATCGAGCCGCAACTGGCTATGCACGTCACTGCCAATATCCTGCTGATGAAGCACTTCGGCGCAATTATGCCGCGTGGTGGCAGCATCGTACTGTTCTCCTCCGTCGTGGGAAAGGTGCCGGGCTTCGGCCTAGTCGCTTATGCTGCGGCAAAGGCGGCGCTCGATCATGTGGTGCGCGTGGCGGCACTCGAATTCGGCCCGATGGGTATCAGGGTGAATGCGGTCGCTCCCGGCTTTTCGCGCACGCCGATGACGGAAGTGTTTCTCGGCGAGAGCCGCTATCAGGAACTCTACAGCCGTGAAACGGCCATGGGTAAGCTGACCGAACCGCATGAGGTGGCAGCGGCAGTGTCCTATCTCGCGTCGCCGGACTGCTACAGCACCGGCGAGATCATTCAGGTGAGCGGCGGGGCGCAATTGCTGCGCCTGCCGCGCGCCGACGAACTTCAAGCATAAACTAAGGAGCGGATAGGTGGACCTCGGACTACAGGGCAAGAAAGCCATTCTCGTCGGCGCGGCGCGCGGCATCGGCATGGCGGTTGCGGAAATCCTGGCACGGGAAGGTTGCGATCTCGCCATCACTGCGCGGTCTGAGGACAGCGTCAAGGATGCCATCGCCGACCTGTCGAAATATGGCACGCGTGTGATCGGCAAGCCCGTTAACGTAAAGAAGGCCGATGACTACAAGGCTTGGCTGGAATGGGCTGTCGAGGAGTTAGGCGGTTGCGACATCCTGATCCCGATCACTTCGGCCGGCGGCGGCATGGGCAGTGAGAAATATTGGAGCAACGCGTTCGAAGTCGACGTCATGGGGCCGGTGCGCGCCGTAGAGGCTGTCATCCCGACGATGACCGAACAGCAGTCGGGTTCGATCATCCTGATCGCCACCACCTCCACCGGGGAAGCGATGGGCGGCCCACAGGCGTACAATGCCATGAAGGCTTCGCTCCTCACATGGGGAAAGCAGCTTGCGCTGTTCCACGGAAAAAACGGTATCCGCGTCAATGTCGTGTCCCCCGGCCCGATCGAGTTCGAAGGGGGCAACTGGGACATGATCAAGGGAACGATGGAGAAATTCTACAACTCCCAACTGCGCCAGCAGCCGACCGGCCGCCTCGGCACGCCGGAGGAAGTCGCGCGCTGCATCGTGTTCCTCGCCAGCCCGGCTGCGAGCTGGTGCAACGGGTCGCATCTGGTCGTCGATGGCGGCTTCACCAATCGCACCCATTTCTGATCGGGCAGGGTCCGCAAGGAACGGAACGGCAATGGACGTAAAACGCAAGGTCGACATCATCCGGGTCAATCCACAGGACTGGCCCAACGGGACTCCCGCTCAGAAGGAGGAGGACCCGGACCTCGGCTATGACATCATTCCGGCCGAACGCTATTATAGCGAAGCATTCATGAAGCTGGAGTGGGATCATATCTGGTCGAAGGTCTGGCTGCTGGGCGGCCGCTCCGACGACATGAAGGAGCCGGGCGACTATATCTGTACGGAAATTGGCAAGGAGTCCGTCCTGATCGTCCGCCAGCAGGATAGATCGGTCCGTGCCTTCCCCAATGTCTGTCTGCATCGCGGCAACAAGTTACGCCCCGAAGGGCTTGGCAATGCCGAGAACTTCCAGTGCATGTATCATCACTGGACCTACGACCTGCAGGGCGCGATCACGCGTATTCCCGACCTCGACACCTTTCCGCAAGGTTGTCCTCCCGGCGCGGCGCTGCCGAGCTATCCGTGCGAAGAATGGGGCAGTTTCGTCTGGTACTCGCTCAATCCCGATGTAGGACCGCTGGCCGACTTCCTCTCGCCGATGCAGGCGCATCTGGAACCCTATCATCTGGAGCGGATGGCATGGGCACGCGACATTACGGTGGAGTGGGACTGCAACTGGAAGGCCAGTGTCGACGCATTCAGCGAAGTCTATCATGTGCAGGGCATTCATCCGCAGCTGCAATGGTATCTGGACGACACCAATGCGCAGGTCGACGTGTATGAGCGGCACAGCCGTTACTTGGTTCCGTTCGCGGCGATCAGCGCCCGTGTTGCTCTGCCGTCCGCCATTCCGCCCGCCATCTATGACATCATGGTCAAGGCAGGCATGGACCCGGCGGAGTATGAAGGCCGCGTCAGCGACATTCGCCGCGATGTGCAACTGTTCAAGCGCAAGCATGGCAAGGATCAGGGCAAGGATTATTCGGCGCTGAATGACGATCAGCTAACCGACGATTATCATTACTCGATCTTCCCAAATGTCTCGATGAACGTCCATGCCGACGACGTCATGATGTTCCGCCAGCGCCCGCACCCGACCAATCCCAACAAGATGTTTTATGACATCTGGATGTTTGAACTGGTGCCGGAAGGCGATGAATGGCCCGAGCGCCCCAAGCACAAGCGGTTCAAGCATGGCGACCGCAGCATCGGTCAGGTGTTGGATCAGGACGCGTTCAACCTTCCGACGGTGCAGAAGGGCATGCATTCCGACGCCTTCAAGGGGCTTTGGATTGGCGATCAGGAATTGCGCATCCGGCACTTCCACAAGGTGATTGACGATTTCGTCTATGGTGCGGGCAACAAAGGCCCTGGCGACATTTGAACAGCCGGCGGTGGTAAAAGAATTTTAGGAGAGGCGAATTTCATGCAGCTTTCCAGAGAGGAACTTGTCGGCGCGTATCGGCGAATGGCGATCATCCGCCAGTTCGAAGAGCGTCTGCACGAGGAGATCAAGACCGGCGAAATTGCGGGCTTCACCCATCTTTATTGCGGGCAGGAGGCTGCCGCTGTCGGCGTGTGCGACCATCTGACCACCGAAGATCTGATCGTATCCACCCATCGCGGCCATGGACATTGCATCGCCAAGGGCTGCGACGTGAAGGGGATGATGAAGGAGATTTACGGACGTCGAGACGGCCTGTGCAAGGGGCGGGGCGGCTCCATGCATATCGCGGATTTGTCTGTCGGCATGTTGGGCGCAAACGGCATCGTCGGCGCGGGGGCACCGCAAGCCGTTGGCGCGGCTATTGCAGCAAAGCTAGATGGAAAGGGCCGCGTGGCGATCGCGTTCTCCGGCGACGGCGCGTGCAATCAGGGCACAACCTTCGAAGCGATGAACCTTGCCGTCGTCGTTAAGGCGCCTGCGATCTTCGTGTTTGAGAACAACCATTATTCCGAACATACCGGCGTCGACTATGCCGTCGGCACCAACAAGGACATTGCCAGCCGCGCCGAGGCATTCGGCATGAAGGCATGGCGCGCCAATGGCTGCGATTACTTTGACACTTATGAGACGATGCGCGACCTCCTCGAATATGTCCGCGCAGGCAACGGCCCAGCCGCGATCGAACTGGATACCGAGCGGTTCTACGGCCACTTCGAGGGCGATCCGCAGCGCTATCGCGCCAAGGGAGAGCTGGACCGGCTGCGCGAGGAGCGCGACTGCCTGAAGGCTTTCCGTGCCCGCGTCGGCGAAGCGAAGCTGCTCGATCTTCAACTGCTCGACGATGTCGATGCGGAAGTCGCGCAGCTCATCGAAGAAGCCACGAGCGAGGCGCGTGCTGCCCCGCCGCCCGATCCGGCGCATGTCGCCGAAGATGTTTACGTCGATTATTAAGAGGAAGCGGACACCATGGCAGTCATGAATATCCGCGAGGCGATCAACAAGACGCTGATGGATGAAATGGAGCGCGATTCCAACATCATCGTGCTCGGCGAGGATGTGGTCGGCGGCGCGGGTACGGCCGGAGGTCAGGAGGCCATCGGCGGCATCTGGGGCACGACGCCCGGTCTTTTCGCCAAGTTCGGTGCGGACCGCGTCATCGATACGCCGATCTCGGAAAGTGCGATCATTGGCGCTGCGGCGGGCGCGGCGCTTGCGGGCAAACGGCCAGTCGCGGAGCTGATGTTCGCCGATTTCGTGGGTGTCAGCCTGGACCAGCTCTGGAATCAGATGGCGAAGTTCCGCTATATGTTCGGCGGCAAGACGACGTGCCCTGCGGTCGTGCGCCTGATCTACGGCGCGGGCATGAACGCGGCGGCCCAGCATAGCCAGTCGGTCTATGCCATGTTGACGTCGATGCCCGGCCTGAAGGTCGTTCTTCCCGCGACGCCCGCCGACGCTAAGGGCCTGTTGACCGAAGCGCTGCGTGGCGACGATCCGGTGATGTTCTTCGAGCATAAGGCGCTGTACGGCGTGAAGGGCGAAGTGCCCGATGGCGAACATCGCCAGCGCTTCGGCGAAGCGCGCATGGTGCGCGAGGGCGGCGACGTCACGGTAGTTACTTGCGGCCGCATGGTCGGTTTCGGCGAGAAGGCGGCTGACAAGCTGGCGGCGGAAGGTATCGGCGTCGATCTGATCGACTTGCGGACCACCAGCCCGCTGGACGAAGAAGCCATCCTTGATTCCGTCGAGGCCACCGGACGGCTGGTGGTAGTGGACGAAAGCCCGCCACGCTGCAGCCTTGCCGCCGACATCGCTGCGATCGTCGCGTCAAAGGCTTTCACCAGCCTCAAAGCGCCGCCTGCGATGATTACCGGCCCGCATTCGCCAATCCCGTTCGCCCGCGAACTGGAACGCGCATGGGTTCCTTCCCCCCAGAAGATCGAGGATGCGGTTCGCCAACTCCTCGCCTTTCGCTGAGGAGTGGCGGCATGGCCAATCTGAAGCCGTTCACCATGCCCAAATGGGGCATCGAGATGAGCGAAGGCACGATCGCCGAATGGATGGTCGCGGAAAATGCCCAGTTCGAAAAGGGCGCCGTGCTCGCGCTGATCGAGACCGACAAGATCACTAACGAAGTTGAGGCGGAAGCGCCCGGTCGCTTTGTGCGGATCATGGCGGAGGCCGGCGGAACCTATGCCGTCGGCGCGCTGCTTGCCGTGCTGAGCGATGGCGGCGAGGCCAGCCCGGCTGAGGTCGATGCTATCGTTGGAGGATTCAAGCAGGCAGACACAAGTTTCGGCACAGATGGCGATGACGCGCCCGTGGTTGCGCCTCCACCTCCACCTGCGCCCGCTCAGGTCGCCATTCCGGACGACGCGCTGATCAGCCCCGTGGCTCGCAGCCGCGCCATGGAAGCTGGCGTCGATGTCGCGACCCTTCAGGGATCAGGCCGTGGTGGGCGCATTACGGCGCAGGATATCGATCAGGCCGCGCGTCCTGCAGCGGCAGCTACACTGGTCGGGCAGTTCCCGCTGACGCCCGACACCGGGGCATTTGCATCGCCCATGGCGAAGCGGCTCTCGGTAATGCACGATGTTTCGCTCTCCGGGATAGAGGGTTCAGGCCCGCGCGGCCGAATCCGCAAGGCCGACGTGCTTGCCCGTATCGTTCCGCCTGCACAACCTGCTCCCCCGCCACCGCCCTTGGCTGCCTCGCCCATTGCTCCCTCTGCGGCGGGCGTGACGGTCAAGCCTATGTCGTCCATGCGCCGCACGATTGCGCGTCGCTTGACCGAGGCAAAGAGCACGATCCCGCATTTCTACGTCCGCCGCCGCGTTCGCGCGGATCGGCTGCTTGCCTTACGCGCCGCAGTGCAAGGGCAGCGGCCCAGCGTGAACGACTATCTGATCAAAGCCTGCGCGCTGGCGCTGATGGAAGTGCCGCAGGTCAATATTCAAGTTCACGGCAACGACATTCATGAGTTCGACAGCGCAGAAATCGCCGTCGCCGTCGCCACAGAGAAGGGGCTGGTCACGCCCATCGTTGCAAACGCAGACCGCCGCAGCGTTTCCGACATTTCCACCGTCATGGCGGCGCTCGCGCAACGGGCGAAATCGGGCAAACTGAAACCGGAAGAGTTCAGCGGAGGCAGCTTCTCCCTCTCCAACCTGGGCGGCTTCGGGGTCGAGCAGTTCGATGCGATCATCAACCCGCCACAGGGCGCAATCCTGGCCGTCGGCACGGCGCGGCCGGAACCGATCGACGATGACGGGGCGATCCGCATCGTGCCCGTATTCCACTTGTCACTGTCCTGCGACCATCGCGCGATCGACGGCGCGGACGGCGGGCGTTTCATGGCGGCGCTCGCCAATCTGATCGAGCATCCCGAACTGCTCTAAACAAAATATGGCGCTCCCTGCTGATAGCAAAGCGCCCAAAGGGAGGATGAAGTGAATTTCTCGTTGACCCCTGACCAGGAAGAACTGCAGGCAGCGGCCCGCAATTTCGCGCGTGCCGAACTGCCCGCGATCGCTGCGGAGCTGGAACGCGACAACAAGCCGCCAAGTCATGAACTGATCCACCGCTATGCGGAAATGGGATTTCTTGGCATCAATGTGTCGTCCGGTCTGGGCGGTTTGGGCCTTGGCAATATCGAGGCGCTGATCGTGCTGGAGGAATTTGCCAAAATCTCGTCTGCCGTCGCGTTCCCTATCTTCGAATCCTCGGTCGGCCCTGTACGCGCCATCGAATATTTCGCGCCTGAGAGCCTGAAGAAGCGCGTCGTTCCCGCCGTGTGCCGAGGCGAAATGGTCATCGCAGTCTCCATGTCCGAACCCGATGCGGGAAGCGCGCTGACCGACCTTAAGACCAGAGGCGTCATAAAAGGTGACAAGGTCATCATCAACGGCACCAAGCGGTGGTGTTCGGGTGGTGGCCATGCGGATGCTTATGTCGTCTATTGCCGTCTATCCGACGATCCTGGCGCAAAGGCCATCGGCGCCGTGCTGGTGGAAAACGGCACGCCGGGATTAAGCTTCGGACCGCCCGAACAGCTCATGGGCTTCCGTGGCATCCCGTCGTCCGACCTCAACTTCGATGATTGCGAGGTGCCGGTCGAGAACATCATCGTGCCGGCGGGCGGCTTCAGGCAGCTTATGGAAGCGTTCGACTTGGAGCGGTGCGGCAATGCCACCATGTCTCTGGGTCAGGCATCGGGCGCGTTGGAGGACGTCTCCCAATATGTGCTGGAGCGCAAGCAGTTCGGCAAGCCTATCGCCGAGTTCCAGGCCGTGCAGATCAAGCTCGCCGAAATGCATATGAAGTGCGAGGCGGCGCGTCTGCTGATCTGGCGCGCGGCGGTCAATGCGCAGGATGGCCTGCCGTCGGTGCTCAACAGTTCGACGGGGAAGTGCTTCGCCAACACCATCTCGCGTGAAGTGACCGGCGACGCGATGCAGTTGATGGGCGCCTATGGCTATTCCAAGGAGTTCCCGATGGAGCGCCGCCTGCGCGATAGCTGGGGCTGGGGCATTGCTGGCGGCGCGATCGATATTCAGAAAGTGAATATCGCAGGGGCCATGCTGGGCCGCCGCTTCGATCAGCGTCGCTGATATGAGCAGGTTCGCCCGGCTGTTGCATATCGAGGCGAGTCCACGCGGTCCACGATCCCGATCATCTGATGTCGCCCGGCGTCTGATCGACGGGATCGCTCCGGCGACAGTCGAGACTCTCAACCTTTTCGAAGCGGACCTTCCACCTTTTGACGGAACGGTGATTGAGGGCCGCTACGCACTGCTCGCGGGGGACGCGGTTTCCCCGGATGTCGTTGCGCAGTGGGATGCGATCCGCGCCCGTATTGACCATTTCCTGTCCTTCGATGCGTGGTTGTTCAGCGCGCCGATGTGGAATTTCGGGGTTCCCTATCCGCTCAAGCATTATATCGATCTTATCACGCATCCGGGCATGACCTTCACCGTTCAAGATGGCGGAGTTACAGGTCTGGCGGCGGGGCGGACTGCTATTGTGATCGGGTCAGGGGCGTTGGACATTCGACCGGACGGCCCAATGGCGGCACTCGATCATCAGATGACTTACCTGAACGACTGGGTCGGCTTCATCGGCGTTACTGACATCCATCGCGTCGATATTCGTCCGACATATGGAAGCGAGTGCGAGGTGAGCGCTGCGATGGACCGCGCCTATGCCGAGGCAGATGCACTTGCCGCTGCCCTGTCGCGCCCCGCCCGTGTGTAGACGAGGTTGATACTGGTGAAGGTCACGGCCTCCTCGCCGGTCTGCGTCACCACTGCATAGCGGGTGAGGGCAGTGCCCCGGTCCTCGCGAGTCTGCGAGGGACGCAGTTCGGTGATTTCCGACGTCACATGGATTACATCGCCCGCGCGGATGGCGCGGCGAAGGCGCAGTTCGTCCCAGCCGATGCCGCACACGAAATCGATATCCGAATTGATCTCGTGATCCAGTTGCCGCCACATCGCCAACACATGGATGCCGCTGGCGACCAGCTCGCCGAACACCGATCCCTTCGCCAGCTCCGGGTCACTGTGAAACCATTGCGGATCATAATCGCGCGCAAAGGTCAGAATATCCTCTTGAGTCACCAGCCGCTCGCGCGATTTGCGAAATTCGCCGACAGCGAGGTCTTCAAAGGTGCGGTAGGGCTTTACGGGCACGAAGGGCGTGTCGTTAGTCACAATGAACCCTTTTTTCCTGCATCACAGCGTATCACCTCGGGGCGTCTCCAAAATTCGGATCAGCCCTTCCTGCGCGACCGACGCGACGAGGCGTCCATCGGCGGTATGGACAACGCCGCGCCCCAATGTACGCGCTCCGGCCGCCGCAGGGCTGTCGAGCGAATAGAGTAGCCATTCGTCGACGCGGAATCGGTCATGGAACCAGATCGCATGATCGAGGCTTGCGGTCTGTAGATGCTCATCCGCCCAACCGACGCCGAGCGGCAATAGTCCCGCGTGGAGGATATGAAGGTCCGACACATAGGCGAAAAAGCGCTGATGCTCCGCGGGATCGCCTCCCAACGTGCCTTCGAAGCGGAACCAGACGTGTCGGACGCTCGATACCGGCGCGTCGTTGAATATTCGGAAAGGCTCGACCGGTCGCCAGTCGAAGAGATGCTTGCGGCGCCAGAAGGGCCAGTGCTTCTGGGTAAGATAGTCGCCCACCTCGGCGATATAATCGCTCATAGAGCGCAGTCCCTCGGGGCCGGGCACGTCCGGCATCGGGAACTGATGGCCGGGACCGTCCTCATGCACATGCAGGGAGGCAGCCATCGTTAGTATGATCTGGCCATCCTGCTCCACGCTAACGCGGCGTGCGGAGAAGCTCTGGCCGTCCCGGTCACGGCTGACGATGAAGTCTATGGGCCGGTCGATGCTGCCTGGGCGCACGAAGTAGGCATGGCAACTGTTGATCGAACGATCCGCTGGTGCGGTCTTCTGGATCGCCGCAACCGCCTGAGCCACGACCTGCCCGCCATAGAGGCGCAGCAGGCGGCTGGGTATCGGCTCGGCGCGATAGCGGTCGGGTCCAACTTCATGGAGGGCGAACAGCATGTCGCGTTCCACGGCGGGGTCGTTATTGTAGATTTCTTGGTCGGCCATGACGTGCTGTTTGTCAGGTGTCGAAGCAGAAATCGACCGCAATATGGTCACTCACGCACAACCTGATCGTACAGAACCTGCTCCACGCGCGCTTCCGGCGGCACCTGGTTCAGGCCGATCCGGCGATCCAGTTCCTCATGCCAATGATAAATGCGGCGTTCCTGATAGTTGAGCGGCATGCCCCGGAAACCCTTACTCTCCAAAGATTCCTGGATCTGCGGCGCGAATTGCAGATCCTCGTAGAGAATGCGCTCCCAGTTGGAGAGCCGCGTGTCCCACCGCTCGCTAGGTTGCTCCGGGTCATAGTCCGGCGCGATCCAGCTTGAAACGACGCGGCATGTCGTATCCGATGTTGGCCAGAACTGAAGTAGCGGAATACCGCTATCGGACGCGGGCATCACGAAGTTCGGATAGATGTGATAGCTCACATTGTTGTTCGCCGGCACTTCGGTGATCGTCGGAATCTTGGGCATGCCCAGCGTGCCCGGATCTTTCCAGTCGGGGCGGCTGTTGGGCGTCAGCATCCGGCTGTGGCCATTGGGCCAGAGCGTCACGATCATGCCGCGATGGTCGAGGAAGCGGTCGACCGTGTGCTGATGAATGGACTTGATGTGATAAACCTCAAGAAACGCATCGAGCAGGATCTTGACGTTGCAGCCCACATCATAGCTGCGGGAGTCGACCATGCGCAGATCCTCAAGCTTATATTGCTCAAGCTCCTTCGCCATCGGACCGAGATGCTCCATCAGCGGCTGCGCGTCCTGATCCTCATTGAGGAAGATCAGGCTGCCCAGCAATTCACAGCGCACGGAGACGAGCGAGCGGCAGGAAAAATCGAGGTCGACGAAGTCGCGCTTGTCGCGCACGGCGGTGAGCTTGCCTTCCAGCGTGTAGCTCCATCCGTGATAACCGCAGACGAAGCCGCGCGACTCTCCGGCATCTTCGGTAACGAGCGGCGCGCCGCGATGCTGGCAGGTATTGTAGAAGGCGCGGACGTCGCCTTGCATGTCGCGGACGACGATGACGGGGGAGCCGGTGTTGCGGGAGAGGAACCAACAGCCTTTGTTCGGTAGCTGATCGACATGACCCGCATAGAGCCAGGCGCGGCCCCACATACGCTCGCGCTCCAGCGTCAGAAATTCCTTGTCGACATAGCGCCTGCCGGGAATGTCTGGCAGGGCGGGGAAGCCTTCGGGCGGCGTCTTGCGTGAGCGCTCGAATTCCATCGCCTCATTGACCTGATCAACCGAGAATGCGTTCAGTTCCATTATTCCACTCCTGATTGACTTCCCCTAGCATGATGGCGCATAAAAACAATCATGAATGTCTTTTTATTAGGAGTGGCCGATGATCGTGCCGCGCTTTTCTTTGCACCCGCTGAACGCGCTGGAAGCCACACCGGTCGAACTCGTCAGGATGGCTGCCGAACTGGAATGCAGCCACGTCACGATCTTCACGCATGTGCCGGAGCAGGCGAGGGGGCTTTTCCCTCTGCTGGAGCGTAAGGACGTTGACGTGTTTCTGGAAGCCTTGGCTGAAACCAGTGTGACAGTTGGAAATTTGGAAGTTTTTCCTTTGGAGGATGATGGGAATTATCGACACCTCGTGGAGGGGCTAGAGATCGGGCGGGCCATTGGAGCCAGGCGGGCGACGACTCACATCCACGCTATAGACAACCACGCGCTCGCAGTGGATCGTTTCAGGCGATTTTGCGCGCTTGCGGCGGAATATGATGTCGTCCCCGGATTGGAATTCAACGCCTTTTCGGCGGTGAAGGACATCCGCACTGCGGCTGCCATCATTCGGGACGCCGGATGCGGTACGCTGGTTCTCGACGTGCTCCACCTGATGCGCAACGGCGCTTATGTCGACTCGGTGGCGGAGAATGCCGATCTCGTTTCGATAGTGCAGCTTTCCGATGGACCGCTGGAGATCGACGAAGGCGGCATATGGCGGGAGGCCATCAAGGAACGGGCGCTGCCGGGGCAGGGCGCCTTTCCTTTAACGGACATCCTCGCTCCGCTGTCAGGGGAGATCATCATCGAGGCGGAGATTCCGCAATATCGGGCAGAGAAGTCGGGGTGCAGCGCCTTCGAACGCGCCCGCCGCGCCATGGAAGCGACTCGGGCAGTGATCGCAGATCAGCGTGCGACCTAACTGGCCTGCGCCGCGCGGGCGGCCTTCACCGCTGCGCCGATTTCCGCGTTGGTCGGGTTGCGGCGCAGGGTCAGGCCCCCATTCACTTGCAGGACTTGGCCAGTCATGAAGCACTCGTCGGACGCAAGCCAGACTGCCGCTTCGGCAATGTCGTCGCTGGTGCCGACGCGGCCCAACGGATATTCACGCTTGAAGGCGTCGATGATCGCCTGATTTTTCGCCGCTTTCGCCGTCATTGGCGTGATCGTGAAGCCCGGCGCAATGGAGTTCGCACGAATGCCGCGATGGCCGAACTCATTGGCGACGCAGCGAACGACATGATCCGCTCCCGCCTTCGTGCCCATATAGGCGGCATGGTCTTCTAGCATGATCGAAGCCGTTGCGGATGAAATCTGGATCAGCGATCCGCCGTCGCGCATGGTACGCAGCATTGCCTGATAGAAGAGGATCGCGCCCGTGAACTGAAGGGCGGTGATCTTCTCGATCTCTTCCTTTGTCGTTTCCAGAAACGGCTTGAGCAAGCCCCATCCGGTGGCGTTGAGCGCAATGTCCAGCCCGCCAAAGCGGTCGACAGCAGCCTGCGCCAAGGCGGCAAGGTCGGCTTCGTTGGTAATGTCGCAGGCAACGCCGACGCCGTCCAACTCCTGCGCGAAGCCCGCAACCGAATTGGTGTCGCGACCCGCGATCACTAGCTTCGCGCCTTCCGATGCCAAGCGGCGGGCAATCGTCTGGCCCATATTGTCCTTGCCCGCCGCGCCGATGACTACGGCGACCTTCCCGTCAAGCTTGCCCATTTCATCTCTCCTCTGATTGCACCTGCCGCGCAGTTGCCAATGTGATAGCGCAGACGAGGAGGGAAGCGAGATAAAAAGACATGACAGATTGTTTTTTATCGGACTGATGATAAGCTTGCGTGATAAGTGACCGCTGTGTCCGAACAACAGAACGCGAAAAGCGGTAGCGACACGGTTTAGGTTCATGCTGATCTGGAGAAGATGATGGCGTCGAAGGAACCGATTTTCACTATGGGCGCAATGTTGCGGAGGTCCGCCGCGCAATATGCAGATGCCCCGGCGCTGATATTTCCCGATCGCAAGCTGACCTATAATGAGTTGAACAAGTCCGCACGGGCCTGGGCCAGGACGTTCATTGCTCTAGGCATCCAGCCGGGACAGAATGTCGGCATTCTGCTCACCACGCGCCCCGACTTCATCGAGATATTCTACGGCATCGAAATGGCAGGCGGCATCGCTGTGCCGGTCAATGCCCGCTATCAGGCGAGCGAGCTGAATTTCCTGGTGCGCGACGCTGACCTTGTGCTCCTCGTCACGACTGGCCGGGTGGCCGACAGCCTCGACTTTGGCGAGCGCCTAGTCGCTGCCTTGCCTTCGCTCAAGGATCAGAAGGACGCAGCCGCACTCAGCCTGGACGAAGCGCCTATGTTGCGGTCCATCATCTGCCTCGATCCGCCTGCGCCGTCCTACCTGATGGATGCGACGCAGGCGCTCGCGTTGGGCAGGGACGTGGCAGACACGGTGGTCGATGCCGGGATCGACGCAGTGGATGCGGAGGACATCGCGATGATCCTTTACACCTCTGGCACCACCGCCACTCCAAAGGGCGCGCTCATTAGCCATCGGGGCCAAGTCGGCAACAGCCGCAATCTGGGCATCCGATATGAAGTTACCGCGCAGGACCGCGTATGGTCGCCGCTCCCTATCTTCCACATCGCGGGTATCCTGCCGATGACGATGATCCTCGATCTGGGCGGTGCTTATATGACCGTACCGCATTTCGACGCAGGCGTGGCGCTGGAAATGCTGGGCCGCGAAAAGGCGACGATCGCCTATCCCAGTTTCGTGACCATCATGCAGGATCTGATCACCCATCCCATGTTTAAGGACACGGACCTTTCCAGCCTGCGTGTCATGAATTCCAATTTCGCCGTGCAGCCCCCCTGGATCAAGGATGCAGTGACAGCGGCTATGCCGCACACAACGCAGGTCGGGACTTACGGCCTGACCGAAGGCGCGGGTACGGTGTCGACCAGCCGGCTCAGTAATTCGTTTGAGCAGCGCACAGGACGTTGCGGCGTACCGCTGGACGAGTGGGAAATCCGCATTGTCGATATCGAAAGCGGCAAGGACTTGGGCGTCGATGAACGCGGCGAAATCGTCATCCGTGGCCCCAACATGCTCCGTGGCTATTACAACGCGCCGGAGAAGACGGCTGAGGTCATCCGCGACGGCTGGTTCCACACGGGTGACATCGGCTCCATCGACGCTGACGGACAAGTGATGTTCCATGGCCGCACCAAGGACATGCTGAAGGTGGGCGGAGAGAATGTCGCGGCAGCCGAGATCGAGGCCATGTTGCAGAGCCATCCGGCGGTAAAGCTGGCACAAGTCGTCGGCATTCCGGACAATCGCTATGTCGAGGTGCCGGCCGCCTTCGTGGAATTCGTCGAAGGACAAAGCGCGACGGAGCACGAACTGATTCAGCACTGCAAAGGTAAGCTCGCCAGCTTCAAGATACCCCGGCATGTGCGTACCGTGTCGCAATGGCCAATGTCGACGTCGAAGATCCAGAAGTTCCGGCTGCAACGCGAATTGATCGAAGAATTGAACCGCAACGACGCGGCATGAATTTCGATCAATCACTTGCCTTAAAACAACTGCTCGATAAGGTCTGTGTGCCGGCTAGAGGGGGTGGCGATCGAAGGAGGTGGGCGGGATGACACCTCAGCATCTCGGCGGGCTTTTCAGGCCCGCCAACCGAGGTAATGCCAGCGATAAAGCACGTCTTCCCAATGAAGGCCCCTCCTCCCGATCCAGGTAGGTCGATAACTGGATGCCCCGACGGTAAGTGGTTTGTCGGCAAGCGCAGGCGAAGCATACTGATACAGGCGGCCAGCGCCGCTGCTACCGAGGCGCCCATCAACAATGTGGGGCTGGCATTCAAGCCAAGCCAGTGGAAGCCGGAAGCCACCGCAACCGCACCGCTCGTTTGTCCGAGGAGACGCGCAGTTGCGAGCATGCCTCCCGCCGCTCCCGATCGGCTTCGTGGGGCAGCATTGACCATCGCTCTGTTGTTGGGCGACTGAAACAGCCCGAAGCCGGCGCCGCAGAGTGCCATTCGCCAGATAATGTCGAGTGTGGATGGATGCTGCTCCAAGGATGAAAGCGCATAAAGCCCGATCGCCAGCAGCGTCAGTCCTGCTCCACCCAACAATCCGGCAGGATATCGATCCGCAAGCCGTCCGGCCCATGCGGCGGTGCATCCTGCGGCAATCGGCCAAGGCGTCATCAGCAGTCCCGATTGCACGATGCTAAGTCCTAATACGCTCTGAAGCAGGAAAGGCATTGTCACGAAGGCCAGCATCTGTGCCGTAAAGGATGTCAGGGACGTGACGATGGATAAGGAGAAAACGGGAATCCGCAGAAGATCGAGCGGGAACAAGGGCGCTGGCTTCCGCCATTCGCGGTGTATGAGCACCGCGCCGATCACGATGCCGAGCAGCAGTAGCGCCAGTCCTCGGTACGAACCTTCCCGCGCAAAGGACTCCGCGCCAAAGACGATCAGAGCAAGCATACCGGCGCTGAGTAGCGCGGACAGATAATCGGGCTTGCGGCCATGCCCCTTTACTCGTGGCAGGCAGCGATACCCGACGATGAGGGCAGCCAATCCGATCGGAACGTTTACCGCAAAAAGCCACGGCCAGGTTGCCACGGCAAGGATCAGCGACGCCAGTGTAGGTCCGATCGCAGCCGAGATGGAGAGGACAAGCGCATTATATCCCATTCCACGCCCAAGCATGGCTGATGGGTAGATGGCGCGCACGAGGGCTGCGTTCATGCTCATTATCCCCGCGGCGCCTACGCCCTGGAACATGCGCGCGGCGATTAGCCACGGAAGACTCTGCGCCAGAGCGCACGCAAGCGAACCAAGGATGAATAAGCCAAGGCCGGGCAGGTAGACGCGCGCATGACCGATACGATCACCCATCGCCGCAAGTGGCAACAAGAGGATGGTTATCGCGAGTTGATAGGCATTGATGACCCAGATTGTGACGGCTGGCGGCGCATGCAATTCGGCAGCAATCGTTGGTAGCGCAATGTTTGCGATAGCGCTGTCCAGCACCGACATCGAAATGGCCAACCAGACGGCGGCGGCAGCATAATAGCGTCGGGGGGTCGGAATGCCGTCCAGTATCTCGCTTGGAGCAGCATATTGTTGTTTCGCCGTCATTGCTCCCGATCCATCAAGGCTCATTGCTGTCTTGGTGCTTCGACGGCCGGGGTCGAGTCATCGCGGCAGGAAACAGCACGTAACCCTCAAAGAAGCGACGGGTTTCCGCTGACAGGCGCAACGACTCAAGTTTACATTGGATAATCTAAGCCTGTTCTGTCGCCTTCTCGCGGGCATAACTTTGCGTGCCATGGGTATATACCGCGTCGGTCGGCAGGATCGTCTCGATCTCGATGTCGGGCGCGTCCTCAAGTTCGGCATAGAGAGGGCCGAAATCCGTTTGTAGTGTCTGGCGCAGCAAATCCTCGAAGCTGTCGATCACGAAGTAATTCTGTTGGTAGTCGTCGATCCGGTATTTGGTGCGCATCAATCGTCGGACATCGAAACCCAGGCGATTGGGCGAAGGATCATCGAGGCTGAAGATCGTCTCGCCAAAGGAGGAGACAATGCCAGCGCCGTAAATCTTCAGTCCCTGGTCGCCGCTGCGAATCAGACCGAATTCGACTGTGTACCAGTATAACCGGGCAAGCTTCTCGATGACGCCGCCGTTCGCCGCACGCTGCCCGCCGACACCATAGGCCTGCATGTAGTCGGCGAAAACCGGGTTCGCCAGCAGCGGGACATGCCCGAAGACGTCATGGAAAACGTCCGGCTCCTGCAGATAATCAATTTGTTCGGGCTTGCGGATGAAATTTCCGGCCACAAAGCGGCGATTTGCGAGATGATCGAAGAACACGTCGTCCGGGATCAGGCCGGGAACGGGCACGACCTGCCAGCCGGTCGCCTTCATCAGCCGTTCCGACAATTCGTCAAAGTTCGGAATTCCTGGGCGCGATAGGCGAAGAATATCCAGTCCCGCCAGGAATTCCGGCGCAGCCCGCCCCGGCAAGAGTTTCACCTGCCGTTCGAATAGCTGGTCCCACATCGCATG
Source organism: Sphingobium sp. SCG-1 (assembly GCF_002953135.1). Classification (NCBI taxonomy): domain Bacteria; kingdom Pseudomonadati; phylum Pseudomonadota; class Alphaproteobacteria; order Sphingomonadales; family Sphingobiaceae; genus Sphingobium; species Sphingobium sp. SCG-1. The sequence goes on along the minus strand of NZ_CP026372.1, from coordinate 3,703,000 downwards.
TTCGGACGCCGTATAGTGCTTCCACCCCTGGGGGATGGTCCAGTCCGATGCTGCGGACGCTGGGCGGATAAGGTCAGTGCTTGCCATGCACGCATATTGCATGTTTCCTCTGAAATTGCGTTTTCAATGCGTATCGAAATATAAAAAATTGAAGATGCTGTTTCGATCGTACGGCAATTATGTGCCGCAGCTTCGAGACGGTCGTGGGGCGCCGCCCGAGGTTCTCACCTGCTTCTTCATCCTGCCGTCGGCAGCGCCTCTTCCCACTTCGCGCTGTCGCTGACGAAATATACGACGGTAATGCCCTTGTGATTCCTTAAGGCGTCGTCGGACAGTCGACGAGCGGCAGAGGCATCGTCGATGAAGAGGTTTACGCAGTGCTGCGGCTAGTAGGCGACCATATTGGAAAAGGCGGCTCCATTGAAGCGGGACACCTGACGCATTAGCTGGAGACAGAACCGAAACGGAAGGCAGCACCCTTGGCATTTGTACGTGGCGCGTGGCGCATATTGGTGGGCATCAAGGATGTGCTCGTGCTGTTGTTCCTGCTGCTGTTCTTTGGCGCTCTTTATACGATGCTGTCCTACTCTCCCAAGCCCGAAGCCAGCGTGTCTCGCGGCGCACTCCTACTTCAACTGGAAGGTGTGGTGGTCGAGCAGCCGCAATCGGTCAATCCGCTCTCCGCACTTCCTGGCAGCGCGCCGCAGATGAAGGAATATCGCTTGCGGGACATCGTGACCGCGCTGGATGCGGCGAAGAGCGATGACAATGTGAAGGCCGTGGTCCTGAACCTCGACCGGTTCATGGGCGGTGGGCAAGTGGCTATGTCGCGAATTGGCGAGGCGCTTGATGGCGTAAGGGCCGCGAAAAAGCCAGTGCTTGTCTATGCGACCAGCTATACCTCCGACAGCTATCAACTCGCGGCGCACGCCAGCGAAGTGTGGCTCAACAGCTTTGGGCAGGTGTTTATCGCGGGTCCGGGCGGATCGCAGCCTTATTACAAGGGGCTTATCGACAAACTCGGCGTGACCACGCATGTGTATCGCGTCGGCACCTATAAGAGCTATGTCGAACCTTTCATTCGCACAGACCAGTCGCCCGAGGCGCGGCAGGCCAACCAGTCGCTCGCCGACGCCTTGTGGCAGACGTGGCAGGACGACGTCCGTAAAGCCCGTCCCAAGGCGCAGATCGCCGCATATGTCGCTGATCCGCTTGGCGCGGTGAAGGGTGCGGGCGGCGACCTTCAACAAGCGGCGTTGCGAGCCAACCTTGTCGACAAGCTAGGCGGGGAGGAAGCTTTCGGCGCGCGAGTTGCGGAAGTGGCCGGTGCGGCAAGCGACAACAAACCTGGCGGGTTCGCGGCGATCGACTTCGCGCGCTACGTGAAGGCCAAGAGGCCCGCTAATAATGGGCAGATCGGCGTGCTGACGGTGGCCGGAGACATTGTGGATGGCGAGGCGGGGCCGGGCACGGCGGCGGGGGACACGATCTCTGACCTGCTGTACAAGGCGCTGGCGGAGAAGTCGCTGAAGGCGCTGGTCGTGCGCGTCGATTCGCCGGGCGGATCGGTGCTGGCGGGCGAGAAAATCCGGCAGGCAATTCTGGCGGCCAAGCAACGTGGGATGCCGGTTGTCGTATCAATGGGCGATGTTGCGGCGAGCGGCGGTTACTGGATATCGACGCCTGCCGACCGCATTTTTGCAGAGCCCGCGACGATTACCGGATCGATCGGGGTTTTCGGCATTCTGCCGAGCCTGGAGGGTACGCTAGCCAAAATCGGCGTAACTACGGACGGCATCAGAACGACGCCCTTGTCGGGTGAACCTAATGTCCTGGGCGGCATAAGCCCGCAATTCGATGCCATCGGGCAGGCAAGTGTCGAATCTGTGTATAACCGCTTCGTGGGGCTGGTTGCCAAGGCGCGGCACAAAACGCCCGCTCAAGTCGATGGCATTGCACAGGGGCGCGTTTGGGACGGGGGCACCGCGCGGCAGATTGGGCTTGTCGACCGTTTCGGCGGACTTGAGGATGCGATTGCCGAGGCGGCGAGATTGGCTAAGATCGACGCCGACGACGCTAAACCTTATTATATCGAAAAAGCCCCCGATACGTTTGAGCAGATCCTCGACGACTGGCTCAACAGCGATACGCAGGAGGCGGCGCTGCCGACTGACTGGCTGGCGCGGCAGGCATGGATGCAACGACAATGGGCGTTGCAGGCAGTCGCCGATGCCCGTGGCCTGATTACCGGGGGATCGGTCCGCGCCGCCTGCCTGGAATGCCGCGGCTATGGCGCGCCGCGACTGGCAAGCGCTGGAGAAGAGAAAGGATTTTGGACTATGCTGGCAGGGAAGCTGTGGTAGCCTTCACAGGTTTGCGATCCATAGGCAAATGACGAAGTTAGCTATCTTGCCGTCGTAATCCGCTACCCGGATTATCCCAAACTCAACATCATCCCCGCAAGTGCGGCGCTCATCAGGTTGGCGAGGCTGCCGGCTACCAGCGCCTTCAGCCCCAGCTTCGCGATCATCGGGCGCTGATTAGGGGCGAGGTTGCCGGTCACGGCCATCTGGATCGCGATGGAACTGAAGTTGGCAAAGCCGCACAGCGCGAAGGTGATGATCGCCACAGTCGGCGGCGCGAGAGTCTGCTGCACGGCGCCAAGCTGGATATAGGCGACGAATTCGTTGAGCACTACCTTCGTGCCGAACAGCCCGCCCGCGACCTGCGCCTGATCCCATGGAATGTTGAGAAGATACATGACTGGCGAGAACACATAGCCAAGCAGTTGCTGGAAGCTGAGCGTCGGATAGCCGAACCAGCTTCCGATGCCACCAAGGATGCCGTTCGCCAGCGCCACCAGCGCCACGAACGCCAGCACCATCGCGCCGACCGCAACGGCCAGTTTGACGCCGGTCTGCGCGCCTTGCGCGGCGGCCATGATGATGTTGGCGGGCCGCTCCTCGTCATGGCTGGCGATCGGCATCGGCTCGCCGGGCGTGCCCTCGGGCAGCAGTGCGGCAGGCCCCTGGCCGCTCACGCGTGTCTCGGCGAGGCGCACGTCCGGCTCATCGCCCAGTGGCAGTTCGCCTTGCGGGCGGAAGATGTCGTCCGGCATCATGATCTTGGCCATCAAAATGCCGCCCGGCGCGGCCATGAAGCTGGCCGCCAGCAGATAGTCGATCTTGATCCCCATCGAAGCATAAGCCGCCAGGATCGTGCCGGCGACACCCGCCATGCCCGACGTCATTACCGTGAAAAGCTGCGCCGGGGTGAGCGCGGCGAGATAGGGGCGTATCACCAGCGGGCTTTCGCTCTGCCCGACGAAGATGTTCGCCGCCGCGCAGAGCGACTCGACCTTCGACACGCCGATCACCTGCTGGATCGCACCGCCGACCCAGCGGACGATCAACTGCATGAGGCCGATATAATAGAGAATGGAGACTAGGCTGGCGAAGAAAATGATGACCGGCAGCGCCGCGATGGCGAAGCTTGCGCCGCCGATCTCCGGCTTGGCGAGGGGGCCGAAGATGAAGTCCGTTCCCGCCTGCGCATAGCCCAGCAGATTGGCGACTCCGCGCGACATGCCCGCGATCACCGCTTTGCCCGCAGGCACATAGAGTACCAGCACCGCAATGCTTGCCTGCAATGCGAAGGCCGCGCCCACCACCCGCAACCGGATCGCCCGGCGGTTGGAAGAGAAGGCGACGGCAATGGCGAGGATCAGGGCAATGCCGGCCAGGCCGATCAGGAATCTGGTCATGGATGCTTTCGAACGGCGAGGGGAGGGCCGGAACTCCGGCCGGCGTTTGGACACGCTTTTTATACACGCGCTTCCTGCCACGCCTAGACTGTTAACATGTCTTGGCTTTTCCTTTTTGCGAAAGCCGATAAGAGACAGGCGATGACCAGCGCATCCAACGCAACCATCCCCCGCTCCCTGTTCGTGTTCGCCGTGCTGTATGGCGGCATGACCTGCACCGCGGGCATATTGGGCGTGAAGCAGGTTGCGCTCGGCCCGCTCGCGGTGGAGGCAGGCATCTTCGCCTTCCTGCAACTTGTGATTCTGTCCAGCGCCGTCGCCGAACTGCACGGGCAGAAGGTCGCGACATGGCTGGTGCGGCTGGGCTTCATTCCGCTCATCATGTCTGCCTTGCTGATCCAGTTGGTAATCGCCCTGCCGCATGACGCGGGCATGTACCCGCCCGCCGTCGATGCCTTTCCGATCGTGGTCGGACAGGGCGCGCGGATGATGCTGGCGGGGCTGATTTCCTATGGCATCTCGCAGACGCTCAACGTCCTCATCTTCTCGAAACTCTCACGCGGCGACGGAAGGCTGGTGTGGCTTTGGGGGATGATGGCCAGCATCATCTCCCAGATCATCGACACCGTGCTGTTCATCACCATCTCCTTCTATGGCGAGCGGCCGATCTTCGAATTGATGGCGGGGCAGATGGTCGCGAAAGTGGCGCTGTCGATCGTGCTGGTACCGCCGCTGATTTCGCTGGTGGTGTGGATCGGGCGGAAGCTGGATGAGCAGTAACGGATACCGGGCTATGCCTTGCCCACGTTCCCCCTTTGCCCTATGCGCGCGGCCATGAGCAGCAAGTACGATCCCTCGCCCGAACTCCTCGCCAAAGCCGAGACGCTCACCGAAGCACTTCCCTATATGCAGCGTTATGCGGGCAAGACCTTCGTGGTAAAATACGGTGGCCACGCGATGGGTGACCCGGAACTGGCGCGCGACTTCGCCGAGGACGTGGTGCTGATGAAGGCCGTCGGCATCAACCCCGTCGTCGTCCATGGCGGAGGGCCGCAGATCGGCGCGATGCTGAAGAAACTGGGCGTGGAAAGCAGCTTCGTCGATGGCCTGCGCGTGACCGACGCGGAAACCGCCAAGGTCGCGGAAATGGTTCTGTCCGGCACGATCAACAAGGACATCGTCAACTGGATCGGGCAAGCTGGCGGCCGCGCCGTCGGCATATCTGGCAAGGACGGCGGTTTCGTCACCGCGACGAAGGTCGTGCGCACGACGAAAACCGAAGGCAGCAATGTCGAGCAGGCCGTGGACCTGGGCTTCGTCGGTGAGCCGAGCTTTATCGACACGACGATCCTCGACACAATCAGCGGTGCGGGCATGATCCCGGTTATTGCGCCCATCGGCATCGGTGCGGACAATGCGACCTACAACATCAATGCCGACACCATGGCGGGCGCGGTGGCGGCGGCGCTGGGCGCGGCGCGGCTGTTTTTGCTGACCGACGTGCCGGGCGTACTCGACAAGAGCGGCGAGTTGATGACGGACCTGACGCCGGACCAGATCAAAGGCTTGCAAGTCGATGGCACGATTACCGGCGGCATGATCCCGAAGCTTGAGACCTGTGTGATGTCGGTGGAGGCGGGCGTGGACGCGGCGGTCATCCTCGACGGACGTGTACCACACGCTATGCTGCTCGAAATTTTCACGAAGCGCGGCGCAGGTACGCTGGTACGGCTTTGAGGGCCGTTAATGGAATAAACGCAGCGCGGCGCTTGCCCCCTCCACGGCCCGTCGCGTAGAGCGGTAAGGCGCTGCACAAGATCAACCTGGAGACCGCATGGCCCTCGTCATCTATCAGATCCTCAACATCCTGCTGAACGTGGTGTGGTGGATCATCATTATTCAGGCGATCCTGTCGTGGCTGATCGCGTTCAACGTAATCAACACCTACAATGATTTCGTCCGCAACGCGCTGTATGCGCTCGACCGGATGACGCAGCCGATCTATCGTCCTATTCGCAAAATACTGCCTGATCTCGGCGCTCTGGATCTCTCGCCGATGGTCGTGCTGCTGGCGATCTACATCCTTCAGCGGGTCATCCTGCCCGCGATCTTCACGCCGCTGATATTGCAAGGATAACGGCCCATGACGATCAGCGGCACTTTAATCGACGGCAAGGCGTTCGCGGCGCAATTGCGCGGGCGAGTGGCGCTGGGAGTCGAAGCCTTTGTCGCATCGCAGGGCCGCAAACCGGGGCTTGCCGTCGTGCTAGTGGGGGAAGACCCGGCGAGCAGCGTCTATGTCCGCAACAAGGGCAAGATGACCATCGAAGCGGGCATGGAAAGCTTCGAGTTCAAGCGCCCCACGACGATAAGCGCCGAGGAATTGCTGGAGCTGGTCGAGGAACTGAATGGCGACGATCGCGTGGACGGCATCCTCGTCCAGTTGCCGCTCCCCGCCCATATTGACGAAGCCGCCGTGATCGGTGCGATCAATCCGGACAAGGATGTCGACGGCTTCCACATCATCAACAGCGGCAAGCTGGCAGTAGGCGAGCCGGGACTGGTGCCCTGCACGCCATTGGGTTGCCTGATGCTGCTAAAGGACGAACTCGGCGATCTGTCCGGCCTGGAAGCCGTCGTGATTGGTCGGTCGAACATCGTCGGCAAACCGATGGCGCAGTTACTGCTCAACGAAAGCTGCACCGTCACCATCGCGCACAGCAGGACCCGCGATCTCGCCTCAGTCGTGCACCGGGCGGATATCGTGGTCGCCGCAGTGGGCCGTCCGGAGATGGTGAAGGGCGAGTGGATCAAGCCGGGCGCTACCGTTATCGACGTGGGCATCAACCGCGTTCCCGCTGATGAAGATGGGAAGAGCCGCATCGTCGGCGATGTCGCCACTGCCGAAGCGATACTACACGCCCGCGCGATCACGCCGGTGCCGGGCGGTGTCGGGCCGATGACGATTGCGGTGCTGCTCCGTAATACGCTGGTAGCGGCACATGCCCGGGCTGGTCTGCCAGCACCCGACAATCTGTGAAGCGCCTCGCACTTGCCCTGTTTTTGATTGCGGGCAGTGCGCAGGCAGCGCGGCCACCTATGCGGCTGTCCGCCAATCCTAGCGCAGTCGTCGCGGCGGAGATCGCGTTCAATCGGTTGGCGCAGGAAAAAGGGCAATGGACAGCCTTCCGCGCCACGGCGGCCAAGGACGCAGTGATGTTCGTGCCCGACATGGTCAACGCGCAGACATGGCTCAAAGGGCGCAAGGATCCGCCTGCTTCAGTCAAGTGGCAGCCGCAGAAAGTGATGATGTCGTGCGACGGCAGTATAGGCGTGACGACCGGCGCATGGCAACGATCCGATGGCAGCAACGGCTACTTCACGACGATCTGGCGGCGCGACGGCAAGGGCCGCTGGTACTGGGTGCTGGACCATGGCGACACGTTGAAGGTGCCGCGCGATGCGCCGGACTTTATAACGACCAGGATGGCTTCCTGTCTGCGTGGTATGCGTCCGGCACCCCCTCCTGCACCTGCCATTAAGCCAATTCCGACGCCCGGCATCGGCAGCGCGGATGATGGCAGTCTCAAATGGAGCACGGAAGTGCGTGCCGACAAATCGCGCCGCGTCACGGTGTCGCTGATGGTGAACGGCGCATTTGAGACTGTTCTGACCGACGATGTGGCGGCCTCGGTGTCATGACCGAGCTGTTCCTCTCCGCCTTCGTTACCATGTTCGTGGTCATCGACCCGCTAGGTTGCGCCCCGATCTACGCAAGCCTCAGCCACGGCGCAAACGACCTGCAACGGCGCTCGATGGCGATCCGCGCGGTCTTCATCGCCACCGCCATCCTGTTGGTATTCGCCTTATGGGGCAAGCAATTGCTTGGCGTTCTGGGCATCGATCTCAACAGCTTTCGGATCGCGGGCGGTATCATGCTGTTCCTGATCGCGATGGACATGGTGTTCGAAAAGCGTACGCAGCGCCGCGAGGACCGTGCGCAAAAGATTGTGGACACGCCCGAAGTCGAGGATGTGTCGGTCTTTCCGATGGCGATGCCGATGATCGCTGGACCGGGATCGATTGCGACGGTGATGCTGATGATGTCGCGCGCCGATGGGACGATGCAGCGAATCGTGGTGCTCGCTGCAATGGCGGCGGTGCTACTCCTGATGCTGATTTCGCTGCTGGCGGCGGGACCGATCATGAAGCTGCTGGGGCAGAAGATCGAGGCGGTTATTACCCGATTGCTTGGCGTGCTGCTGGCGGCGCTGGCGGCACAGTTCGTGATTGACGGGTTGAAGGCGAGTTTCTGAACGGCAAGGGTAATAAGGATGACGAACGTGGCGGTCGCTTCGGCAACCGCATAAGGGCATCGACCGCTATTTCACCAGCGGCCGATATTTCAAAGCTTCTTCACCGCACATCATTCTCCGTTACCGGCACGATCTTGATCTCGACACGGCGGTTGGCGGCCTTGCCTTCTTCGGTGGCGTTCGAGGCGATGGGCTGCGTTTCGCCATAACCGCGAGTAGCCATGCGCGCAGACTGCACGCCCTTGCTGTTCAGATAGTTGGCGACGGACGTCGCGCGGCGTTCGGAAAGCGTCTGATTATAGGCGTCCGATCCGTCGCTGTCGGTATGGCCATACACGTCGATGTAGGTCTTGGGATATTGCGCCAGCACCGACGCGACATCATTGAGAGTTGGCTGGAACTGCGGCTGCACGGCTGCGTCGTTATAGGCAAACGTGATGCCCGATGGCATACGCAACAGCAGGTTGTCGCCGTCGCGGATCACGTCCACACCAGATCCCGCCGTCTCCTCGCGCAGCTTGCGTTCTTGCGCGTCCATATACGCGCCGACGCCCGCGCCCGCCAACGCCCCGATGCCCGCGCCGACGATCTTCTCGGTCCGGTCACGACGACCGCCGACCAGATCGCCCAGCACATAGCCGCCCAGCGCGCCACCGATGCCGCCGATCGCAGCCTTTGAAATGGTGCGTTCACCCGTGTTCGGATCAGTCGTGCAGGCGGCAGTTAGAAGCATCGCGCCAAGTCCGGCGTTCCCCAGAATGCGGTGCGAGATATGCATCATGTTCGTTCCCTCTTGTCGCGGTCGTGCCGCCTGGATGCGGCGATAAACAACCTATGATAGTCCTTGTTCCACTATCGAACTGAACGGGCAATGAGGTTGCTGTTGTGAAATAGACAGAATCCCTGCAATAGGGGAGCGACCGCCATGGCCAATCCCCCTCTCACGCTTCCCCCGCTGACGCCCTTTCCCTGGGTGGATGTCGTTATCATCCTTGCATTGATCGCGCTGAACGGCGTGTTCGCGATGTCGGAGCTGGCGATAGTATCGGCGCGTAAACCTCGGCTGCAGGGGCTGGAGAAAGGTGGCAGCACTGGCGCCACGCTCGCCCTCTCACTGGCAGCGGACCCCGGCAAATTCCTTTCGACCGTACAGATCGGCATTACATTGATCGGCATCCTGGCAGGCGCCTATTCCGGAGCCAGCCTTGGTGGGCCGGTCGGCGCGCGGATTGCGCGGCTAGGCGTTGATCCCGAGACGGCGCAGTCGATTGGCTTTGCGCTGGTGATCGGCGTGACGACCTATGCTTCGCTTATTATTGGCGAGTTAGTGCCAAAGCAGTTCGCTCTGCGCGCGCCCGAGCCTATCGCCGTTATCATGGCGCGCCCGATGATCTGGTTGTCCAAGATTACCGCGCCGATCGTCTGGCTGCTCGACAGCAGCAGCGCGCTTATCTTCCGTCTTCTTGGCATGAGCCGGGAATCGGAGAGTCATGTGACGGCGGAGGAACTGCACCTGATCGTCGCCGAAGCGAGCAAGTCGGGCGTCATTGAAGAAAGCGAACGCGCCATCATCTCGGGCGTCGTGCGACTGGCCGACCGGCCGGTGCGTGAGGTGATGACGCAGCGCATGGACGTAGACTGGATCGACATTGGCGCCGATGCGCAGGCCATTCGCGACCGGCTGCTCGAAACGCCACACACACGCCTGCCTGTGGGCAGAGGCTCGGTCGAGGACATCATCGGCATTGTGCAGGCCCGCGACATCATGTCGGCGCTATTCAGGGGAGAGACGCTCGATCTTGAGGCGTTGATGCGGCGCGCCGAAGTCGTGCCCGATCAGGTGGATGCCATGGACGCACTGGAAGTGCTGCGCCGCGCCGATGTGCCCATGGTCATGGTCCATGACGAATATGGGCATTTCGAGGGGATATTGACGCCTGCCGACCTACTCTCAGCCATCGCAGGCGAATTCGCGTCGGACCGCGATCTGCATGATGAACCTGATGTGGTCGAGCGCGAGGACGGGAGTCTGCTGGTGTCGGGTCAGATGCCGATCGACCTGCTGGCGGACCGCATCGGCATCGATCTGTCGGAAGAACGCGACTACGCGACTGTCGCAGGTCATGCGCTGTGGGTGCTGAAGCATCTGCCCGAGATCGGCGAGCATTTCGACGATCAGGGATGGCGCTTCGAGATCGTCGACATGGATGGACGAAAGATCGATAAGCTGCTGGTGGCGCGGCGGTAAGGCTTTCGATCCGCCGCGCTCGCCGCTTCAGATCGTCGGCACGGGTTCTGGCCCGGAATAATCATAAAACCCACGCCCTGTCTTGCGGCCATACCAGCCCGCTTCGACATATTTGACGAGGATCGGGGCAGGGCGGTATTTCGGATCGCCGAAATCCTGCTGCAGGACACGCAGGATTTCCAGAATAGTGTCCAGCCCGATCATGTCGGCCAGCGTAAGCGGCCCCATCGGGTGACCAAGGCCGAGCTTCACGCCAAGGTCGATATCGATCACCGATCCTACGCCTTCGCCCACAGCAAAAAATGCCTCATTCAGCAGCGGCAGGAGAATACGGTTCACGACGAAGCAGGGACTATCCTTCGCCAGCACCACCTGCTTGCCCACCTTCGCAGCGAACTCGCTCGCCACTTTGATCGTGGCGTCGCTGGAGGCCAAACCGCGGATCACTTCAACCAGCCCCATCAGGGGTACGGGATTGAAGAAGTGGATGCCGACGAAGCGGCTGGGGTCGGATGACGCCTGTGCGAGCCGGGTGATCGAGATGGACGAGGTGTTGGTCGCAAGCACCGCGTCTGGCGCGAGCACCTCCGCTGCCTTGGCGAAAATGACGCGCTTGATGTCTTCGCGCTCCGTCGCAGCTTCGATAATCAGGCCAGCCTGACCCATCGCGCTATAATCGCCGACCGGCGTGATCCGGTCGATGGCCGTGTCGCACGCGGCTGCGTCCAGCTTGCCCTTCTCGACGAGGCGCTTCAGTTGTTTGGCTACCCCGTCTTTCCCTGCCTGCGCGCGTGCGACATCGACATCGGCCAGCAGGACGTCATATCCTGCCTGCGCGGAGACCTGCGCAATTCCGGCCCCCATCTGTCCTGCGCCAATGATACCGACTGTCTGCATGGCCGTTCCCCATTGTGAATGTTCTCCGGCGCTCTACCGGCGGGACAATGATGAGGCTATGCAAAAATGATAGAGTTGACGGACAATGCGCGGCGTTCAGGCGGACCGGGCCAGCAGGATTGCGAACTGATCGCCTGCGTCGATCCACTCGTCCATTGGCTCCCAACCACCAGCGCGCAGGAGCAAGCGTGCGTCGCCCGGGCCGTATTTGTGACTGTTTTCGGTGTGGATGGTCTCGCCTGCTTCCATTGCGAACACCACGCCATCTATCATGAACGCTACGCCGTGTTTCGCCTCCAGATGCATTTCTATTCGGGCGGCGCTATCATTCCAGATCGCACGATGGCGAAACGCATCAAGCGGAATTGTGCCGCCCAATTCGCGATTGATTCGCGCCAGGAGATTGTGATTGAACGCCGCAGTCACGCCTTGTGCATCGTCATAGGCGCGGATCAGCACATCGATATCTTTTACGCGGTCCATGCCAATCAACAGCATTGCGCCGTTGCCGAGCGACTCCTTCATTGCGCGCAATAAATCCACGGCCTCACGCGGCATCATGTTGCCGATGGTCGATCCGGGAAAGAAGCCGAGCTTCGGCATGTCCGCCACCAACGGCGGCAAGGTGACTGGTCCGGTGAAATCCGCCTCCACGGGCACGACAGGGAGTCCAGGGAATCGCGTAGCGAGGGCGGCGCTGCTCTCACGCAGAAAGTCGCCGCTTATATCGACGGGCACATAGGCGGCAGGGGAAATTGCAGAAAGCAGATGCGGGGTCTTGATCGCGCTCCCTGCGCCGAATTCGATCACGGCGCGACCCGCCCCTGTCACTTCGCCGATGTCACGACAATATTGGGCGAGCAGCGCGGTCTCCGTGCGGGTCGGATAATATTCTGGAAGTTCGGTAATCTGCTCGAAAAGCTCCGATCCGCGATGATCGTAGAACCAGCGGGCTGAGGTCGTCTTCTGCCTTTGCGAAAAGCCCGAGAGGATATCGCGGCGGAAGGCGGGGTCGACAGTTGATGATGTCGCGGGACGATCAAGTGTTGCCAGCATAAGCGTCAAAGATCCTTGGCGAGCCGCACGCCGGTGAACTGCCAGCGTTGATGCGGATAGAAGAAGTTGCGGTAGGATGGGCGCATATGGCCACGCGGTGTGGCGCAGCTACCCCCTTTCAGAACAAACTGGCCAGACATGAACTTGCCATTATATTCGCCCACGGCGCCTTCTGCGGTCCTGAAGCCAGGGTAGGGACGATAGGCGCTTCCGGTCCATTCCCAAACGTCGCCGAACATCTGAGCAAGACCGTCGCTCTGTTCACAGGCACGGGGGCGGGGGCATCGCGCGGTATCGAGTTGGTTGCCGGAATGAGGATCGAGCGCCTGCGCCGCGCTTTCCCACTCCGGCTCTGTCGGTAGTCGTGCGCCCGCCCAGCTTGCATAGGCGTCGGCTTCGTACAGGCTGATGTGCGCAACAGGTGCGGCGGGGTTTACCGGACGGCGGCCGTCATGACCGAAGCGCGACCATCCCTGCTCGTCCTTGCGCCAGTAAAGTGGCGCGACGATGCCTTCCCGTTGTACCCATGCCCAGCCGTCGGACAGCCAATGCCGCGAATCGGCATATCCGCCGTCGCCCATGAACTCCAGCCACTCGCCATTAGTGACGGGCCGGTTGGCAAGAGCGTGCGGCGTCAGGATCGTGCTGTGGCGGGGGCCTTCACAGTCAAACGCGAAGTCCTCGCCATTATGGCCGATCTCAACCACTCCTTCATGGCCGGCGACCCATTTTATTGGCTCAGGCATGGGGGCGGGAAGGGCGCTCGGCGCGTCCCAAACCGCCGGATCGAGCGGGTTCTGCGCGAAGAGGTGCAATATGTCGGTGAGCAGCAATTCCTGATGCTGCTGCTCGTGATGCAGGCCCAAGGTAATCAGCGCCAGAGCTTCCGAACGCAGGTTCGGCATTGCCTGAGTCAGCGCCGCATCAACATGGCGACGATAAGCGAAAATCTGCGCCAGCGAAGGCCGCGTCAGCAGTCCGCGTGATGGCCGCGCATGGCGCGCGCCTTCCGCTTCATAATAGCTGTTGAACAGAAAAGCGAAGGCGGGATCATAGGGTATGTGTCCCGCAACATGGTCGCGCAGGACGAATGTTTCGAAGAACCAGGTAATGTGGGCAAGGTGCCATTTGGCTGGGGACGCGTCGTCCATGGACTGCGCCGTTGCGTCGGCATCTGAAAGCGGATGAGCGAGGGCTTCGCTAAGACTCCGGACGGACTTGAACTGGCGCGCGAGAGCCGATGGTGCTTCTGCCTGCCAATATACCGTCACTGGCCACTCCCCATGCGGTCATCCGCTCTGCAGGCCACAAAGCGCCTGAGGCCTCATTTATGTTCCGTCTAGGCAATAATTATGTAGGCGCAATGACGCTGTGACGGCGTTAGCGGGATCCACCCGGAACCCATTTTATATCAGTGGAACCATTCCCGTTCAGGCGGCGCGCGAGCACGAAAAAATAGTCCGACAGGCGATTGATGTAGGCCAGCGCAAGCGGATTAAGGGACATGCTTTGCGCGGCAAGGGTTGCGCTGCGTTCGGCGCGCCGGACGACGGCGCGGGCAAGGTGCACCGCCGCAGCCGCAGGCGACCCACCGGGCAAGATGAAGCTGTTGAGCGGCGCGAGGCTCTCGTTCATCGCGTCGATGTCCTGTTCCAGGCGTGTCACCTGGCTCTGCACGATCCGAAGCGCCATCGGTCCGGGCGTAAAGTCCTCGCCGGGCGTCGCGAGATCGGCGCCTAAGTCGAACAGATCGTTTTGAATGATCTGCAAGTCATGCGCTTCGGGTGCCTTACCCAAAGCGACCACCGCAAGGCCGATTGCGCTGTTCGCTTCATCAACGTCGCCCATCGCGGCGAGGCGCAGGTCGTGCTTGGGTACACGTGAGCCGTCGACGAGGCCGGTCGTGCCTGCATCGCCAGTGCGCGTGTAGATGCGGTTGAGCTTTACCATATCGACAGCCTTATTGGCTGCCGCCGTTCATCAACAACAGGATCGCGACAAGCAGGACCGCGATTGCTTGAAAGCCCACGCGGGCAAACATCATCTTGTTCTGTTTCAGACTTGACGCGCTGGGACCGGCGTTGCCGGATTTCAGTTCCTCCTCCGTCGTCTTCAGGAAGGTGACGACGCCACGCACCAGCATGACGACCGTCGCGATCGCCGCAGCGATGATGAGGATGACGAGGAATGTGTTCATGACTGCAATCTAGGTATCCCGCACCGAAATTCCAACCGGAAACACACCGCGTCGAAGATCGTCGCGAAGCCGCGCCGGATCGACGCCCGCATCGCGCATTTCCGCCAATTGAATGCCGCCGCTCCGCTTGGCGAGGCGCTTGCCGTCCGGGCCGATCAGCAGGCTATGGTGCCGGTAAAGCGGTGTCGGCAAATCGAGCAGCGCCTGCAAGAGGCGGTGAATGTCGGTCGCCCCCATCAAGTCGCGACCGCGCAGCACGAAGCTGATCTTCATCGCCGCGTCGTCCACAGTGGCGGCGAGGTGATAGCTGGTCGGCGCATCCTTTCGCGCGAGCACGACATCGCCTGCCCCCAGAGGGTCGGCCAGAATCGTGCCGTGGCCGGCATCCTCCCACGTAAGGCGGCCCACCAATGCCACTGCCTTCGCCATGTCGATCCGCCAGGCGCACGGCGTCGTCTCAAAGCGGGCGACTTGTTCGGCCAGCGGCAAAGCCCGACATGTTCCGGGATAGATCGCGCCTTCGGGTCCGTGCGGCGCGGAGGCGGATGCGGCAATATCGGCACGGGTGCAGAAGCAGGGATAAACCAGTCCCATCGCTTTCAGCCGGTCGAGCGCAGCGGCGTAGACGGGGAGCCGGTCCGATTGTCGGACGACCTCGCCATCCCATGTAATCCCAAGCCACGCCAAATCCTCGATGATACCTGTGACATGCTCCTCCCGGCTGCGCGCGCCGTCGATATCCTCAATCCGCAGGCGGAACACGCCGCCATTTTTTCGCGCCCGATCATGCGCCATCAGCGCGGACCAGCCATGCCCGATATGAAGGCGTCCGGTAGGGCTGGGTGCGAAGCGAGTCACAATATGCGGTGGCATGGTGGTGGAGATCATACAGGCTCTTGACGGGCGATATAGGTTAATGCTGTCATGCCGCTGTCACGCTTATCAGCGATCAGCGCGACGGACTGGGGAAAAGGTTTTTCTATGTACCATCCCGACCTGATACGGCATCCGGAAAGTTGCCCGGCGCTGGTTCTGAATGCAGACTACACGCCGCTGAGTTACTATCCCTTGAGCCTTTGGCCTTGGCAAACGGCGATCAAGGCCGTATTCTTGGAGCGGGTGGACATCATCGCCACCTACCAGCGAGAAGTGCACTCGCCGAGCTTCCAGATGAAGATCCCCTCGGTCATTGCGCTGAAGCAATATGTGAAACCGTCCGAACATCCTGCTTTTACGCGTTTCAACCTGTTCCTGCGTGACAAGTTCGCATGTCAATATTGTGGATCGCCGCATGATTTGACATTCGATCATGTCGTGCCGCGCCGTGCGGGTGGGCGTACGACATGGGAGAATGTCGCCACAGCCTGCTCCCCCTGCAACCTGCGAAAGGGTGGTCGCACGCCGCGCGAAGCGGGAATGCGGCTGCATGTGCAGCCGATCCGTCCGACAAGCTGGCAGTTGCAGGAACATGGCCGTGCTTTTCCACCGGGCTACCTGCACGAAAGCTGGCATGACTGGCTGTATTGGGACGTCGAACTTCTGGCATGACCGACGACCGTGGCGTATCAGGCCGCGGGTAACCAGGTGAGATCGAAGTCGGTATAGCGATTGGTATAGTGACCGATCGACGCGAGTTTCTGCTCGTTGAGAAGCGTGATCGACCCATTCGACCGCCGGATGAGGCCTTCCGCCTCCATCTGGCGTATCATCCGGTTGACGTGCACCGACGTTAGGCCAATCGCGTCGCCGATTTCCTCCTGCGTGAGCTTCAAGTCGAACGTGTCGGTGATATCGTCGTTCATGACACGAAGGCGGTGGATGATGTCGAGCAGGAAGGCGGCAACTCGCGCCTTTGCCGAAGTCCGTCCCAGTGAAGCCAGCCGGTCGGTAAGAGCGACCCGCTCAGTCTGCGACAGCATGAACATCAGCGCCGCGACGCGCGGATGTTCTTCCAGCAGGACGCGAAGCCCGGCCTTGTCGAACGGACACAGCACGGAATCGGCAAGCGCCACCAGCGACTCCGGCGCCTTGCTGTAGATGGTGCTGGCCGATCCAATAAAGTCGCCGGGGAAGTACACACGCAGTATCTGACGGCTACCGTCGGGCATGATGACATAGCTCATCACCCGGCCGTGCCGCAGCACAAACAGTTCGGATACAGGGTCGTTGGCACGCTGAATAACGGCGCCGCGCTTTACCTTGCGCTGCGTCTCTTCAAGACGAGCGAGCGCCTTGCGCTCTGCATCATTCAGCGAAATATGCTTTTCCAGTCGTTCGGCGAAACAACTTCCCGTCACGCGTGTCCCTCAGTAGTGATGTTGTTACGGAGGCAGAACGCCTTAGTGGGCTTTTGGCTGCATCGCAGAAAGTTGCATTAACTTCGATCAACAATAACGGACGAGAAGAGGATTTATATTCAAGCCCTTGTAGAGCATGCCGCCGGCGAAATTTTTTTGAAGATCCCGCTGCCTTGCATAGGTAGCGTTAAGCCTTATGAAGCAGTCCGATGGACCAAATTCGCATTCATGGCGGCGCCCGCCTCAATGGCCGCCTTCCTATCTCTGGCGCGAAGAACGCCGCCCTTACCCTGCTGCCCTGTGCACTGCTGACGGACGAGCCGGTAACGTTGCGCAACCTGCCGCGTCTTGCCGACGTGGACAGCTTCGGGCACCTGCTGAACCAGCTCGGTGTGTCGACGATGATCGAAGGCGCGCGGCCGGAGGATTTCGGTCGGGTGATGACGCTGCGGGCCGGACGCGTGACGTCGACGGAGGCCCCTTACGACATCGTGCGCAAGATGCGCGCCTCGATTTTAGTGCTAGGGCCGTTGCTCGCACGTGCGGGCGAGGCGACGGTGTCGCTGCCCGGCGGTTGTGCGATCGGCAACCGCCCGATCGACTTGCACCTGAAAGCGCTGGAGGCGTTCGGGGCCATAAT
The DNA here is from genome assembly GCF_002953135.1 of Sphingobium sp. SCG-1. NCBI lineage: Bacteria > Pseudomonadati > Pseudomonadota > Alphaproteobacteria > Sphingomonadales > Sphingobiaceae > Sphingobium > Sphingobium sp. SCG-1. Next base: position 3,685,586 of record NZ_CP026372.1, on the reverse strand, counting down.
CGAAATCGCGGCGGGTTATGTCCGGGCGAGTGCGCCGGACGGGGGCCTTCCCGGCGGAACGTTCAGCTTCCCCGTGGTATCCGTGGGCGCGACCGAGAATGCGTTGATGGCCGCTGTGCTGGCGAACGGCACCTGTGTGCTCGAAAATGCGGCACGTGAGCCTGAGATCGTTGACCTGTGCCGACTGCTGGTCGCGATGGGAGCGGAGATCGAAGGGATCGGCGGCGGAACGCTCACCATCCATGGCAAAAAGCGCCTGCACGGCGCGACCTACAGCGTCATGCCCGATCGCATCGAGGCGGGCAGCTATGCCTGTGCTGCCGCAATCACCGGGGGTAGCCTTGATCTCGTTGGTGCGAATTATAGCGACATGCATGCAATCCTGACGACCCTGCGCGAAGCAGGCGTTCATGTCGAGGAGTTGGCTGACGGCATCCGCATCGCCGCTGAAGGCAAGCTGAAACCACTGACGATTTCAACAGCGCCATTTCCCGCGTTTCCCACCGACATGCAGGCGCAATTCATGGCGATGCTTACACTGGCAGACGGCGCGAGCGTGTTGACCGAAACGATTTTCGAGAACCGCTACATGCATGTGCCAGAACTGGCGCGCATGGGTGCGGACATCAGCGTGAACGGTCGCACCGCCATCGTGCGCGGTGTCGAGCGGCTGACCGGCGCGCCCGTCATGGCGACTGACTTGCGAGCCTCGATGAGCCTGATCCTGGCCGGCTTGGCGGCGCAAGGCGAAACGGTTGTAAGCCGGGTCTACCATCTGGATCGGGGTTACGAGCGGCTGGAAGAGAAATTGTCCGCTGTCGGAGCCGACATCGAACGCATCAGCGATGGCTGAGACGTCGCCGACCATGACCGATCGCCTCGCTTTGTTGCGCGAATATGATCTTGATTCGGTGGAATTTGCTGAACTCGATGAAATCACCGCATTCGCCAGTGCTCTGTGCGGTACGCCGACCTGTCTCGTCAGTATTGTAGAGGACGAGCGTCAGCGATTTCTTGCGCGTACCGGCTTAGATGTGAGCGAAACACCTCGTGACGTGTCCTTCTGCGCTCATGCCATGCTGGGCGATCAGTTGTTCACTATCCCCGATGCGGCCTTGGACGCGCGCTTTGCGGACAATGCGTTGGTCACTGGCCCACCACATATTCGCTTTTACGCAGGTGCGCCGCTGATTAGCGCCGAGGGCATACCGTTAGGGGCGTTGTGCGTCATCGACTACGTGCCGCGCGAAGGATTAACGCCTCTCCAGAGCCAGGGGTTGATGCTCCTCGGTCGGCAAGTCTCTGCCTTTCTGGAGGCGCGGAGGAGGGACCGCCTGCAACTGCGTGATGCGGAAATACGAGCCAGCGCGCTGAAAGACAGCGAGATCAGATTTCAGACGCTGGCCGATACTATGCCGCAAATGGTCTGGTCGACGCGGCCTGATGGTTATCACGACTATTACAATGCGCGCTGGTATGAATTCACCGGTATGCCCACAGGATCGACCGATGGCGAGGAATGGAACGGCATGTTCCATCCCGACGATCAGGCGAACGCCTGGAGGCATTGGGACCATTCGTTGCAGACCGGCGAGCCATATGAGATCGAGTACCGGTTGCGTCATCATAGCGGCCAGTATCGCTGGACCCTGGGTCGTGCGTTGCCGATCCGCGACGAGACCGGAAACATCACGCGCTGGTTCGGGACATGCACCGACATCCACGAGCGCAAGCGGGAGATGGAGGAGCGCGAGATGATCGCGCATGAGCTTTCACACCGCATCAAGAACATATTCTCGGTGATAGCCGGTTTGATCGGGCTTTCCGCAAGGGAGAGGCCCGAAATCAGCGATGTGGCGGATCAGCTCCGGGATCGGGTGACCGCGCTTGGGCGCGCGCATGATTACGTTCGTCCGCATAGTGCCGACTCCGCATCAGCGATCGGGCAAAACAGCCTGTTCGGCGTGCTAGAGCAATTGTTCGAGCCTTATCAATCTGCGGACAATAAGCGGATCGCGATCACTGGTGAGGATCAGGTCGTTGATGATCGATCCGCGACACCGCTGGCGTTGTTGTTCCATGAACTCGCCACTAACGCCGCGAAATATGGCGCGCTATCCGATCTTCGTGGGCGGGTTGTCGTAGAAACGAGCAGCCAGGACGACATGTGTGTCATGCATTGGCGCGAAGAGGGCGGCCCACCTGTTGCCGCGCCTGTACAAACCGGCTTCGGGTCGCGGTTGATTTCTCTTAGTGTAGAGCGTCAGCTAGGCGGAACGATCGAACGAGATTGGCGGTCGGATGGCCTCAACGTCATTCTGAATATTCCGACCCGCGCAATGAGCCGAGACGCGGCAAAAAAGGCGTAAATCCGGCAATCGCCGCGTAATCCAGCTCTTCATTGTCATTGTCTTGCGAGGCCAGCGCTAACGCCGCCTTGATCGTACTGCTTCGGAACGGCTTTGTTATGACTCCAAGCGCGGCAGCGGAGGCGGACCCAATCTGGCTGGGATTTGCCGTTACATAGATGACTTTGATGCCATAGCGTTCGGCCAGAACCTGCCCGATTCCGGGACCAGTCGCGCCGTCCCGAAGGTTCAGGTCCACCAGAGCAATGTCAGATTCAGGCGCAGCCCGGAGGGCCGCAGCGCTATCAGCAGCTATTGCGCTTACAGTAAGGCTGGCGGACGTGACGATGTCTTCGATTTCAAGGGCAACGAAAATCTCATCCTCAACAATCAAAACACGCTTCGTCATCTCACCTCACCGAGTTGCAGCCGTCCAATGCGTTGTCGACCTTTTGGTTCCATCGCGCAATTTCCCTTGAACTGGCGACGCCACGTTGGTCATTTTAAAAATGCGTCTATTGCATGCAAAGCCAGCCCGACCAGACCACCCACCAGCGTACCATTGATACGAATATATTGTAGATCGCGACCAACTGCATTCTCAAGACGCTCTGTCACGGTGCCGGCATCCCAGCCGCGCACTGTCTCGCTGACCAGCTTGACGATATTGTCGCCGTAAGCCGCCGTTGCAGCGACGGCGGAGCGGCGGGCGAAGCGGTTCAGCGCAGTGCGCAGGCGAATGTCCTCCTGCAAGGTGCTACCCAATTGCCGCAGAGCCTGGCCAAACCGTCCTGCCATCGCGCCTGAGGGATCGCGCGCCGCGCGCAGCAATCCCGCACGCCCTTGCTCCCACAATCCATTGATCCAGCTTTGCATGGCTGGATTTTCGACGATTTCATCCCGAATAGCAGCCACGCGCGCCTGCATGTCGGGATCGAATTGCAGATCGGAGGCGAGCTTCTGAAACGCTTCTTCTGCTTTCTCGCGTAGGGGATGATCGGGGTCTTCCCCCATTTCGTGCAGAAGTTTTTGCAGACCGCTGATGATGGCATCCGCAATGTTTGCATCCAGCCCAGTCAGACGCAGCAATTTCCCGGCGCGTGCATGCACCATTTCCCGGATCAGATGGTCGTTGCCTTCCAGCGTCCGCCCCGCCCACAGGATGATGCTGTCGAGAACTGCGCGGTGCCGTCCGTCGCGCATTGCCGCTTCCAGTGCCTGGCCCGCTAATGGACCGACATTGAGCGCACGCAATCGCTGCACGATCGCGCTCTTCGCCATCCCGCCGAGCCGCTCCTGATCCAGCGCTTCCAGCAGGTCCGCCGCAATGCGCGATGCGCCTTGCCGCAAGCGTCCGTCGCCTCCTGCGGGCTGGCTAAGGAAACGACCCGCCGCAGACGCGACATCGACGCGGCGCATCCGGCGCGCTACAACTGCCGACGTAAGAAAATTATCGCGCAGGAACGCGGCCAGCGTATCGCCAATGCGATCCTTGTTGCGCGGGATGATCGCGGTATGCGGGATGGGGAGGCCTAGCGGATGCCGGAACAGCGCCGTGACCGCAAACCAGTCCGCCAGTCCGCCCACCATCGCGGCTTCCGAAAATGCCTGTACATAGCCGATGGCCGGATGAACATGGGCAAAGCTGCGTGCGACCGCGAACAGCGCCGCCATCACGATCAGCATACCCGTTGCAATCAGCCGCATTCGCTGCGCGCCACTTGGCGGAACCGGCGCAGGGTCGAAGCGGAACAATCTCATGTGCACGAAACGATCTACACGCTGTTTCGTTCAGGTAACAAGTCCAATGAACTATTCGGCGGGCTGGGCCACGCCATCATCCGAGGCCGGACCTTTGTCGCCGGGACGGTAGGTGAGGGTTCGGCTGAGGCGCGGTGCTAGCCAGGATTCGATTCCAATGGCGAGACTGAACGCTGCAGGCACGATGATGAGCGTCAACGCGGTGGACAGGATCAGGCCGCCGATCACGGTGATCCCCATGGGCTGTCGCCATGCGCCATCGCCGCTTAGTGACAATGCCGTCGGCACCATGCCCGCCACCATCGCAACGGTCGTCATTACGATGGGCTGCGCGCGCTTGTGACCAGCGTCTACGATCGCCTCATATTTCGGCACACCCTTATAAATTTCCTCCAAGGCGAAATCGACGACCAGGATCGAGTTCTTGGCGACGATGCCAAGCAGCATGAGCAGGCCGATGAACACCGGCATGGAGATCGGCTGACCCGTTAAATGCAAGGCAAGCGCACCACCCAGCGGCGCAAGCAGCAGCGAACCCATGTTCACGAAAGGCGGCATCACGCGCTTGTAGAGCAGTACGAGCACGGCAAACACCAGCAGAACGCCGGACATCACCGCTATCACAAAGTTCACGAGTAATTCGGCCTGCCACTTGGCATCGCCAACGTTTAGCTTCTGCACGCCCTTCGGCAGCGCCTTCATTGTGGGCAACTCGTTGATCTTGCTCATCGCGTCGCTCGTCACCAAACCCGGCGCAAGATCTGCGCCTACGACAATGCGGCGGATTTGATTATAGCGGCGAATCTGCGTCGGCCCCGCGCCAAACTCGATGTCGGCCACAACCTTAAGCGGTACTGATCCCCCCGACGCAGTCGGCACCGGTAGGTTCTCTATCGTGCTGAGATCCTTTCGCGACGCCTCGGCGATGGATACCCGTATTGGGATTTGGCGGTCGGACAGCGAGAAGCGCGCGCTGTTCTGGTCGATGTCGCCCAAGGTTGCGATGCGGATGGTCTGGCTCAGCGCCTGTGTAGTCACACCCATGCTGGCGGCAAGATCCATACGGGGCTTGATGAGGATTTCCGGCCGCTGCATATCGCCCTGCACGCGGGGATCGCGCAGTTCCCTAAGTCCCGCCATCTCGTTTACCAACTGATTGGCTGTCTTTTCAAGCAGTACCGGGTCATCGCTTCCGAACATCATGATGATGTCGCGCCCGAAGCCGCCGCCGGATTGAGACTGAAAGTTCACGCGCGCGTCTGCCACATCGCGGAATTTCGGCGCTACCTTGCGCTCCCAATCTACTGAGGAGATGGGTCGATCCTTCCGGAGCGTCAGGAATATGTCGGCCTTTGCAGGTTCGATATCGGCAAACGCCGCTTCTACCACCGTGCTATCGGCGGAAAGCATATCGGAGACCTTTTGCGCGACGACGCGAGTTTGTTCGAGCGTGCTACCGGGCACCATTTCCACCTTGACCTCGCTGAAGTCAGTATTGGTCGTCGGCTGGAACGCCATGGGCAAGGTGCTGAAAGCTATGACCGTCGCTATAAAGGCAAGCAACCCTATGCCCATCGTCCAGAAGCGATGGTCCACGATGGACGAGCGCACGCGACGACGCAGGCGTATCCAGCCGCGTGTGACGGTGCCGTGAGCGTTGTCGAGCATGCGCTGCCACTTTTCGTCGCTGCGAATGCGGTTGGAGGCCCGCTGGTCCAGTGACCAGCGCAGCGCTCCAATGTAGCGGTCCATCATCCAGCCTTCGCCGTGGCTCGCTTCGCCGTGTGCCTTTAAAAAGTAGGCTGCAACCATAGGCGTGATGAGACGCGCGACGGCGAGACTCATCAGCACGGATACGACCACCGTCATGCCAAATTGGATGAAGAACTGTCCGGAAATTCCTGGCATCAGGGCGACGGGCAGGAATACCGCCACGATTGCCATCGTGGTCGCCAGTACGGCAAGGCCAATCTCATCAGCCGCATCAATGGACGCCTGATAGGCGGACTTGCCCATTCGCATATGGCGGACAATGTTCTCGATCTCCACGATCGCATCATCGACGAGTACGCCGGCCACTAGGCTGAGGGCGAGCAGCGACAACCCATTCAGGGTAAAACCCATCATGTCCATGAACCAGAAGGCGGGGATCGCTGACAGCGGTATGGCAAGCGCGGAAATCAGGGTCGCGCGCCAGTCGCGCAGGAAAAGGAACACAATGACGACAGCGAGCAACGCACCTTCGACCATGGCCGCCATGGCGGACTCATACTGCTCCTTGGTATAATCCACCGTCGTGAAAAGCTGCTTGAACTTGACTTTGGGATTGTCTTTCGCAAGCTTGTCCAATTCCTTCATCGCGTCATCATAGACGGTCACGTCGGAGGATCCCTTTGCCTTCTCCAGGCTGAAGCTAGTCACTTGTCGCCCGTTCATCAGCCCCACGGCACGCTGCTCGGCGTACATGTCGCGTACATCTGCGATGTCGGCCAGTTTCACGGTCTGGCCATCAGCGATGGCTATCTGGGTCTGGCCGAGCGTGTAAGCATCCTGCGCATTGCCCAACACGCGCATGGACTGCTCAGCGCCCGCGATTTCAGCGCGTCCGCCTGCAGCGTTCAGGTTCACCTGCCGCAATTGCTGGTTGACTTGCGACGCAGTGATCCCGTGCGCCTGCAAGCGGGCTGGGTCCAGCATTACACGGATTTCACGGCTAACGCCGCCGCTTCGCTTGACGGCGGCCATTCCCTGGATACCAAGCAGCCGTTTCGCCACGGTATTGTCGACGTACCAGCTTAGTTCTTCCAGCGTCATATCCGTACCCTCGGCGCTGAAATAGGCAATTGGTCCGCCATCGATGTCGACGCGCACGACCTGCGGCTCCAATATGCCATCAGGCAGATCGCTACGGACTTGGTCTACCGCGTTCTTCACATCCGCAACGGCGCGGTCCACGGGGGTGCCGATCGTGAACTGAACAAACGTGGTGGAACTACCTTCGCTGGCGATCGACGTGATTTCGTCGACGCCGCTGATCGAACGGACCGCGGCTTCAATCCGTTGCGTTACCTGCGTCTCCAACTCCGAAGGTGCAGCACCGGGTTGCGTCACGATCACTTGTGCGGCTGGAAAGCTGATGTCGGGATTGTTATTAACGTCCATGCGCATGAAGCTGACGATGCCTGCCAGCAAAAGCGCTGCGAACAGCACGAGCGGCGTCACCGGATTGCGAATGGCCCAGGCCGATATGTTGCGGAAGCTCATCTCTCTGCCTCTATTCGCAAGGGGCAAGCCCCTCGTATAATGTCATTTGACCGCGCCGCTGAGGATTTCCGTCAGCGTGCGGCCTTTTGCAATTCGGGCTTCACCTTCTGCCCCGGCGTCAGAAATGCGCCAGCGGATGCAACCACCTTTTCCTGCCCGGTCAGGCCACTACTGATCGCGACGCCGCTGCTGGACACTTGTCCGACTTTAACGGAGCGGCGTTCCACCATATTCTTTGAATTGACGATGTAGACATAGTTGCCGGAGGGATCACTCAACACCGCGGATTCCGGCAACATTGGCGCATTCCCCGTGCTGGTGACGATGCTGACGGCTGCAAAGCCACCCGGACGGATCACAGGGGTGTAGGGAACGGCGACGCGGGCGATGCCCTGCCGGCTTACCGGGTCCACCACTGGCGCGACCTGCCAGATATGGCCCTTCACGCTTTGATTTCCGCCGACCGGCGTTACCGCAGCCGGCACGCCGACTCGGACGCGGGCGAGATCAGCTTCGCTCAACAAGGCGCGCAATTCCATCGCACCATCTTTGGCGATGCGGAACAGGACACCGCTGCTGGCCCCCACGACTTGCCCAGGCTCGACAGTGCGTGTCAGGACCAAACCGGAGGCGGGGGCGCGGATGTCGAGACGACCATTACGCGCGCGCTGCTCGGCAAGCTGTGCTTCGGCTACGCCGACACGCGCATTGGC